>NZ_JAKJJX010000060.1:0-2671 GCF_022320765.1 Clostridium sp. YIM B02569
AAACAAAATTTTTGATGTGAAGTTTTTTGGCTTGGATAACATGCAGTTAGATAGTTCAAGCGAATCCATGGACTGCAACTTATATACAAGCCAAAGGTGATGTAATTGCTGATTTACATGAAGATTTAGCTGCTGAACAAAAAGCACGAGCAACTTATGAAAATTTAATACACTTAACTGATGAACCACAAATTAAAGAAATATTAACATTCTTAAGAGAAAGAGAAGTTGTTCACTATCAAAGATTTGGTGAATGCTTAGAACACGTTCAAGATGCAATGTGCTTAAAAAAATAAGATAGCATAATTTATATATATAGGCTTATATATATAAATAAAACTGCCTCAAAATACAGTTTTGAGACAGTTTTATTATACGTATATACTTTCCTAGTAAAGGTACATATTAATAAATTGCTTAAAGCATTCTTTATGAATAAATCCCTGCTTAGGTTCTATTGTATGTAAACAAAGTTTGTTTTCACCACTATTACTATTTGTAATAGTTACTTTTTCATCTTCAACAATAGAAATTAAAATTTTTGAAAGATTAACAAAAACAATAAAAACCACTGAAATCAGTGGCTTTTATTGTTTTAAAATTCTAATTTTTATTTAAGATGATTAGTCTAAATTTTCGATACAATTTATCTATTGTAGTTCTATTATCTTTTTTATCCAATCCGGTAACTTTTCATCATTCCAAATTACTCTACCATTTCTTATACACACAATTAACTTAAATATATTAGTATTATCATAGATGTTAATTTCATCACATAACTGAATAATCTTATATAATCAAATTATCTTTTTAGCTACTGAACCACAGTAATCCTCCTATATTCATATGAAAGATGAAATTTATTATAAAAACTATAAATAAAACTATACAAATATCAAAACAATTGACATTATAATATCAAGGAAAATATAATTTTATATTTGCGCAAAAACGTGTAGAGTTAACCACTTTGAAATTACTCATTTCAAAGTGGTTTTTTATTTTAAGGAGGATTTTATGATGAAGAAATTAATTTTGAAGAACATTAGACATGCCATAACATTCAATGACAGAGAAGAAGTATTTGAAAATGTAGACATATTAATTGAAGGACCTAAAATTACTTCAATAGCTACTTGCCTTGAAGTACCTGCTGAAACCGAAATTATTGATTGTACTGGACTTGTGGCTTTGCCAGGGTTTGTAAATACCCACCACCACTTATATCAAACGCTATTTAGGGGAATAAAAGAAGTTCAAGAAAAGCCACTTTTCCCATGGCTTATTGGGCTTTATGAATTTTGGAAAAATATAACTCCAGATGCTGTATATTATGGAGGTCTAGTAGGATTTAGTGAACTTTTAAGAACTGGATGTACCTTAACTTCAGACCATCACTACGTATTTCCAAAGAACCAACCTGACACATTAATTGATGAACAAATAAGAGCAGCACAAGAAATTGGAATTCGCTTTACTGCTACAAGAGGTTCTATGTCTTTAGGTAGAGATCATGGTGGACTTCCTCCAATGTCAGTTGTTCAAGCTGAAAGTAAAATATTAGAGGATAGCGATAGACTTATAAGCAAATACCATGATACAAATGATTTTGCAATGACAAGAATAGCTCTTGCACCATGTTCACCATTTTCAGTTACCAAAGAATTAATGCTTGAAACTAAGAACTTAGCCAGAAAAAGAGGAGTTATGCTTCATACTCATCTTGCAGAAACCATTGATGAAGAGAGATTTTGTATCGAAAAATATGGAAGAAGACCCTTTGAGCTTATGGAAGATCTTGAATGGGTTGGTCCTGATGTTTGGTATGCACATGGAATACACTTTAGCGATTCAGAAATAGATAGATTGAATGGAACTGGTATTGCCCATTGTCCTTCATCAAATATGAAACTTAATAGTGGTATCTGTAGAACTTCTGAAATTTTTAAAAAAGGTGGACATATAAGTATAGCAGTTGACGGAAGTGCAAGTAACGATGGTTCGAACATGTGGGAAGAAGTTAGACGTGCGTACCTTCTAAATCATTTAAAGTATGGAACTGATGGACTCAATGCATATGAAATACTAAAGATTGCAACCAAAGGTGGTGCAGATGTTTTAGGAAGGCCTGATACTGGGAGACTTGATGTTGGAAAGGCTGCTGATATAATACTATTTGATCTTAACAAGATTGAGTATGCAGGATGCCATGATCCACTTGTTTCATTGGTATGCCTTGGAAATTCAAGCTTTACCAAAATGACTATTGTTAACGGAAAGGTAGTATCAAAAGATGGACAACTTATTACTATGAACACAGATAAAATTGGAAAGACGGCTCATAAAATTGCTGAAAATATAGTTAGAAATGAAAGATTACACAAAGGATAGTTATTCAAGATTTTTGCTTAAATTCTTATATTGATTAATTTATAGATTGTTTCATCTTTTGCAAAATGGATAGGATTAGGCCGCCAGTTATAAGAAAAATCCACGACCACCTGTAAATAGCTATTTAAGCTACATACAAATGGTCGTGTTTTTCATGTGAAGGCGAAGTGCGACCTTTGAAATTCACCATAGGCAAGTACTAGCTGAGAGTGTAAAATAGTCTGTGTAAACTTCATTAGAATGATATAATAAATTATCAAATGAAGGGAGCACAGGC
>NZ_JAKJJX010000061.1:0-1902 GCF_022320765.1 Clostridium sp. YIM B02569
CGTGAACCCGTAGCTTCGGTGGTAAGTTTGAGCCCCGGACATTTTCGGCGCAGGATCTCTTGACTAGTGAGCTATTACGCACTCTTTTAATGAGTGGCTGCTTCTAAGCCAACATCCTAGTTGTCTTAGAAATCCCACATCCTTTTCCACTTAACTTACACTTTGGGACCTTAGCTGACGATCTGGGCTGTTTCCCTTTTGACCATGGAACTTATCTTTCATAGTCTGACTGCCGGACTGATAGTATGTGGCATTCGGAGTTTGATAAGGTTCGGTAAGCGCTATGCCCCCTAGCCTATTCAGTGCTCTACCTCCACTACTCACATTTTCCGACGCTAGCCCTAAAGCTATTTCGAGGAGAACCAGCTATATCCGAGTTCGATTGGAATTTCTCCGCTATCCACAGCTCATCCCATGCTTTTTCAACAGCAACGTGGTTCGGTCCTCCACGAGGTTTTACCCTCGCTTCAACCTGGCCATGGATAGGTCACCCGGTTTCGGGTCTACAGCATGCAACTAGTCGCCCTATTAAGACTCGGTTTCCCTTCGGCTCCGTACCTTAAGTACTTAACCTCGCTACATACCGTAACTCGTTGGCTCGTTCTACAAAAAGCACATCATCACACACATAAGGTGCTCTGATCGGTTGTAGGCACATGGTTTCAGGTTCTATTTCACTCCCCTCCCGGGGTTCTTTTCACCTTTCCCTCACGGTACTGCTTCACTATCGGTCATCAGGTAGTATTTAGCCTTGGGAGGTGGTCCTCCCTGCTTCCCACAAGGTTTCACGTGTCTCGTGGTACTCTGGTGCAGAACTGATTATCATAGTTTTCACTTACGGGACTATTACCCACTGTGGTCCAACTTTCCAGTTGTGTTCAATTAACTATGATTTCTCGTTATGTTCTGTCCGCAACCCCAGAGATAAATCTCTGGTTTGGGCTCTTTCCTTTTCGCTCGCCGCTACTAAGAAAATCGATTTTTCTTTCTCTTCCTCCAGGTACTTAGATGTTTCAGTTCCCTGGGTATACCTTCATAAAGCTATGTATTCACTTTATGATACATGGGGTTTCCCATGTGAGTTTCCTCATTCGGAAATCTTCGGATCTCTGACTATGTGCGTCTACCCGAAGCTTATCGCAGCTTATCGCGTCCTTCATCGGCTCCTGATGCCAAGGCATTCACCATGCGCCCTTTGTAGCTTGACCTAATTATTAGTCATATCACAAAGAATATTTATTCTTGGCTTTGTTGTATTTTATATACATTAAATCTATGTGCAATTTTCAAAGAACATCTGCTTGCTTATTAACTTCAATTGCTTCATCAGCTCCAAATTTTACTCATTCACGTACGTGAAGTACGCTTCATTTCATAAAATTTTCGCTTCTTCGCACTTGTTGCTACTAAGCTACGCATTTTGAAAGACTTAGTCTTTCAAAATTGAACAGAACAAATACTTAAGTAACCTTTGAGCAAGTATTTTATATTTTGATACATAATAATGTATCTGTACTAGTCAGACATCATGCTGATCTAGATTTCTCCATAGAAAGGAGGTGATCCAGCCGCAGGTTCTCCTACGGCTACCTTGTTACGACTTCACCCCAATCGCTGACCCTACCTTAGGTCGCTGCCCCGCTTACGCGTTAGCTCACGAACTTTGGGTATTGCCAACTCTCATGGTGTGACGGGCGGTGTGTACAAGGCCCGGGAACGTATTCACCGCGACATTCTGATTCGCGATTACTAGCAACTCCAGCTTCATGTAGGCGAGTTTCAGCCTACAATCCGAACTGAGACTGGTTTTAAAGTTTGGCTCCACCTCGCGGTTTAGCATCTCTCTGTACCAGCCATTGTAGCACGTGTGTAGCCCTAGACATAAGGGGCATGATGATTTGA
>NZ_JAKJJX010000062.1:0-1568 GCF_022320765.1 Clostridium sp. YIM B02569
GTGTTTGAACATTGATTTTCCATGGCAGCTGAGAATATTGTAGGAGATCTTCTAGAAAGATTAAGTGCGTTTGAGCAATGGAGGGACGCAGGAGGCTAAGATGTGCATTCTGTTGGATTAGAATGTCCAAGCAGTAAGTCTTGTGAAGAGTCAAATGCTTTTCACTTTAAGGACAAGCTGTGATGGGGAGCGAAATTTAGTAGCGAAGCGTCTGATGTCACACTGCCGAGAAAAGCTTCTAGTGAGTACTTAACTACCCGTACCGCAAACCGACACAGGTAGTCGAGGAGAGAATCCTAAGGTGAGCGAGTGAACTCTCGTTAAGGAACTCGGCAAAATGACCCCGTAACTTCGGGAGAAGGGGTGCTGATCGCAAGATCAGCCGCAGTGAATAGGCCCAGGCGACTGTTTATCAAAAACACAGGTCTCTGCAAAATCGTAAGATGACGTATAGGGGCTGACGCCTGCCCGGTGCTGGAAGGTTAAAAGGATGGGTTAGCTTCGGCGAAGCTCAGAATTGAAGCCCCAGTAAACGGCGGCCGTAACTATAACGGTCCTAAGGTAGCGAAATTCCTTGTCGGGTAAGTTCCGACCCGCACGAAAGGCGTAACGATCTGGGCACTGTCTCAACGAGAGACTCGGTGAAATTATATTGTCCGTGAAGATGCGGACTACCCGCGACAGGACGGAAAGACCCCATGGAGCTTTACTGTAGCTTGATATTGAGTGTTTGTACAGCTTGTACAGGATAGGTAGGAGCCATAGAAACCGGAACGCTAGTTTCGGTGGAGGCGTTGGTGGGATACTACCCTCGCTGTATGACCACTCTAACCCGCACCACTAATCGTGGTGGGAGACAGTGTCAGGTGGGCAGTTTGACTGGGGCGGTCGCCTCCTAAAAAGTAACGGAGGCGCCCAAAGGTTCCCTCAGAATGGTTGGAAATCATTCGCAGAGTGTAAAGGCACAAGGGAGCTTGACTGCGAGACAGACAGGTCGAGCAGGGACGAAAGTCGGGCTTAGTGATCCGGTGGTACCGTATGGAAGGGCCATCGCTCAACGGATAAAAGCTACCCTGTGGATAACAGGCTTATCTCCCCCAAGAGTCCACATCGACGGGGAGGTTTGGCACCTCGATGTCGGCTCATCGCATCCTGGGGCTGTAGTCGGTCCCAAGGGTTGGGCTGTTCGCCCATTAAAGCGGTACGCGAGCTGGGTTCAGAACGTCGTGAGACAGTTCGGTCCCTATCCGTCGCGGGCGTAGGAAATTTGAGAGGACCTGTCCTTAGTACGAGAGGACCGGGATGGACATACCTCTGGTGTACCAGTTGTGCCGCCAGGCGCATCGCTGGGTAGCTACGTATGGATGTGATAAACGCTGAAAGCATCTAAGTGTGAAACACACCTCGAGATGAGATTTCCCATTCCTTTATGGAAGTAAGACCCCTGAAAGATGATCAGGTAGATAGGTTAGAAGTGGCAGTGCGGTGACGCATGAAGCGGACTAATACTAATCCATCTCCCTGATCATCTTTCAGGGGTCTTACTTCCATAAAGGAATGGGAAATCT
>NZ_JAKJJX010000064.1:0-1397 GCF_022320765.1 Clostridium sp. YIM B02569
TTGCAGGATATAACTCAATAGATGCTTTTAGCGCACTTTTTAATGGAATTTTTTCAAAACCTAAATATATATCTAATACAATTATTAAGGCTACGCCTATTATTTTAACTGGTTTAAGTGTTGCATTTGCCTTTAAAACAGGATTATTTAATATTGGAGCAGAGGGCCAATATATAATAGGTACAATTGCATCAACAATAGTTGGAATTAAATTAAATTTACCAGCAGTATTAGAAATTCCTTTAGTAATTTTAGCTGGTGTAGCTGCTGGAGCAGTGTTTGGTGGTATTGTAGGAATTCTCAAGGCGAAATTCGGAATACATGAAGTTATAACCAGTATAATGCTGAATTGGATTGCATTATATTTATCTAATTTCGTTGTATCAACAGATGTATTTCACCAACCAGATTCAACAAGTACTTATATGATTAATGAATCTGGATTTACTACTATACTTGGTAATTGGAAGACTTCTGATGCTGGAATGGAATTTCTTTCTCACAACAAATGGTTATCAGAAGTTTTGTTAAAGACAGATGTTAATATTGGAATTATTGTTGCTATTATAATGGCTGTAGTTATATCGATTTTATTATATAAATCAGCAAAAGGATATGAATTACGTGCAGTTGGATTAAATAAAGATGCAGCAGAATTTGCTGGAATAAATGTTAATCGTAATATAGTTCAATCAATGGTAATTGCAGGTGCATTATCAGGTCTTGCTGGAGCACTAGCTATCACAGGAACAGCACCTCATAAGTTATCTACTATGGCTGCTTTTGAAAATAACGGATTTAATGGATTATCAGTTGCATTAATTGCAGGAAGTTCACCTATTGGTTGTATCTTTGGAGGATTATTATATGGTGGATTACTATATGGAGGTCAATCTGTACAATCTGCTATAGGTGCACCATCGGAAATAATAAATATAATGATAGGTACTATTGTATTTTTCGTAGCATTAACTAAGATTGTACCTGCTTTAGCTGACAGACTTTTAAAGAGAGGTGAGAAGAATGTTAAATAGTATTGCACTATTAATAGGTATTACACTAATGTATTCAGCACCGCTAATATTTGGAGCATTAGGTGGAGTTGTTTCTGAGCGTTCTGGAGTTGTAAATATCGGAATTGAAGGTATGATGACTATAGGTGCATTTACTGGTGCGGCAGTAGGATATTATTCTGGAAATGCATGGCTTGGATTTTTAGCTGCAGGAATTGCAGGGGGAATAATGGCTTTATTACATGCAGTTGCATCTATAACATTCAATGCTGATCAGACAATATCAGGTATTGCTATAAATTTATTAGGTGCAGGTTTCTCGTTATTTACATGTAGGTTATTATTTGAAGGAGCTACTATGACTAAACCAGTAGCTACTAAATT
>NZ_JAKJJX010000006.1:0-198053 GCF_022320765.1 Clostridium sp. YIM B02569
AGGATTTATCATAAATGTTTTTTTATTTTATTCAGTTGTAAAATTATTCAAGCATTTTTGCACTATTATAGTAATAATGTTTAATTTTAAGCGATGGGGTGTATCACTTGAGTAAGTTTTATGGATTTTCAATTCTTAGCATATTACTATTTATAATTGGAACATGGATGTTATTAAAAGATTTATATACATCATATACTCACGGTAGAAATATTGTAAAAGTAAATAAAGGAATAGGATTAGCTATTCTTTGGGGGGGATTATTAATAGTTTGGTGTATGTTATCGTGGAAGGATGCAAAACTTTATGTTAGATATGAAAATGATAATATTATTGAGAGTGTTTTTACTAATATATTTTGGATAGAATTTTCAATCTCTAATATAATAAAAGCATTAAAGAGTTCAGGAATAAGAGAAAATGGAATATATATATCAGGAGATTTTTATAAGTGGCCTAAGGTCAAGAGTTATAATTGGATAGCACCAAATATAATTGAATTTAAAGTTAAAGCCTTTTTCAAAAGTAATTCAAGTCTTGAACTTACAATAAATGAAGAAGTTAAGGCAGAAGTAGAAGAAGTGATTCAAAGAAATATTGCGTTATAGTTTTTTAGATTAATAAAAACAAAATATTCATTAGATTAGATGCCGCATTAGTTGAATGGAAGAATGGGGTGTTTTTTATATTTTATGTGTAGATTTGATGTAGCAATTGATATAAAATATTTTTTTAAAAATTTAATAATTATATGTTCATAAAATACATTGTAATTAATTTTTATGTGGCAAATTATTGTAAGATTCTAAATTCTATAGTTTTGGGAGGAAATAAAATGAAAGAAAGACTAAAAATAATTTATATTACATTTGCTGTGATATTTTCGATTTTTATATTATGTTATGTTGGTTTTCTAGCTCCTTATAATTTAAAGGAGTTAATAAATATAAATATTCAAAGTTTTAGTAAGGATCATGCTGGAGTGTTAAGTGAATACTTTGAGAACTATACAGTAAGTAAAGTAAAATATTTAGGGAATAAATCTTATGAAGTATTCACTGATAAGGGAGATTTTATTGTAATTGCAGATTATTCTGATAACAACTTTTGGAAATACAAAATATTTAAATATGAGGATGAATATCAGTATTTTTCAAACCGTATGTAATATTTTAAGTAACTTATCTTTTTAATTTGTGAAGCAATTTAAAACTGAACAATTTGGAATTTATAAAATATGCTACAATTAAATAAAAGATAAATCATAATTTGAAAGGAATTAAAATAATGGATTTTAAAGAAATTATGAAACAAAATAGAGGATATTGCTCAAAGCACACAGATATGCCATCAGAGTTACAACTAAAAGCGAAAGAATTATGCTGGGAATATAATCAGACTAGACCATCAGAAAAAGAAAAGAGAAGTAATATTTTAAAAGAATTGCTTGGAACTTGCCATCCGCTAACATTTATTGAGCCGTCATTTCGTTGCGATTATGGTTTTAATATACATACCAATGGGCTTGCTGTGATTAATTATAATTGTGTAATATTGGATACATCACCAGTTTACATTGGTGCAAATGCATTTATAGCTCCTGGAGTTTGTTTGGCTTGCTCGGGACATGCTGTATTTCCAACACAAAGGGCAGAAGGGATTGGAACCTCAAAACCTATTAAAATAGAAGATGATGTATGGATTGGTGCTAATGCAACTGTATGCGGTGGAGTTACTATAGGAAAAGGTAGCATTATTGGTGCAGGAAGCGTAGTAAATAAAGATATTCCAGCAGGAGTAATTGCAGTAGGAAATCCTTGCAGAGTATTACGGAAGATTACAGAAGAAGATATAATTAACTTGTCAGTTGAGCAAGGCAATTTCTAATTTGTAGAGTTTACTATATTTTTTTGCAATAATAAAACAAATGTGCAGGTAGAAGTTTAAATAATGTAATTTGAAAAGTTAATAGTGCGATATTTACAAGTATGTTATAATTTATAAAACAAATTGTAATTTAGACTTGGGGGAAAGAAAATGTTTATAGTAAATTTAACTTATGTTAAACCACTAGAAGAGGTTGAAAAGTATTTGGAAGATCATATTACGTTCTTAAACAAATACTATGCTAGCAACAATTTTATCTGTTCAGGGAGAAAAAATCCTAGAGATGGTGGAATAATTTTATGCATTGCAAAAAATAAAGAAGAGGTAAATGAGATTATTAGTGAAGATCCATTTTATAAAAATGGAGTTGCTAATTATGATGTAATAGAATTCCAACCAACAAAGTATTCTGAAGGTTTTAAGGAGTTTGTTGAGTAAAGTTTACTTTATAGATTAAGATAACTCTTAAAAAAATAAATAAGAATTTTAAATATCACATTATTCAAAATAATAAATGGGTAATGTGATATTTACTATTTATGTTAGAATTAATTACAATAGAAATTAGTTAAGAACTAGATATTTTCTATTTTTACTTGAGGAGATGGGATATTATAATACGCCAATAATCATAAAGAATATTGGCGTGAATTTTATAAATATATGATAATAAATAAAATTCATAAAAATATAATTTATTTTGTTAAAATGTTATTTCTTCTATCGTGAGCTTTCTTTTCAATTCAGGATAAATGTTATAGTAAAGATTCTTACGCAATATAGAATGATAAATAGCAAGTACTAAAGTAATAATAATTAAAATAGCAGGTATTATATATAATATAGGATTATTTAGAAAGAATTCAAATATGTTGAATTTTCCATCAATCCACTTACCATATATATAAGCTACTAAAATTATAAGAAGAACTGGAAAGGCAAAAATTCCTGATAGAATGTTGACGGTATTCATTTTTTTATGAGTAGATTGAAAGCAATTTTCCCCAATATAGCGTTCTAACAAAAAGCATTGCTTATCAAAGGAATCACTTTTTTGAACTTGAAGATCTTTTTTAGTAATATGCTTATGTAAAATATCTAATTGAGCACTGAATTCTAAAGTTTCATTTAAAATCTTTCCGAAATTCATAAACACACCTCCTAGAAATATTTTTTACAATTGCGCAATTTGATAACCTATATTGTATCAGGGGAGGATAATTATGTCAATGAATGATGATAGGAATTTCAGGAGAAGGTAAAATCGGAATTATAAGAGATTAATTTAGATATAAGTTAATAACTATAATTAATTAGCATTGTATTTAGTTGTCAAAAGTGCGTTATAAGCCTATTTACTTACGAAGAAAATAGACTAAGTATAAGAAAATTCCTTTACTATTTGGATAAAAGACAAAGCAGCTGGAGATGCCGTATTAAATGATTTAATCAAAATACCGATTGTCCTGGAATATTCAGGAGTTAATTTTATAATCTCTAATTTAAAAGTATTAAAATTCAATGCCATTTTAGGAACTATTGATATTCCTATCCCTTTATTAACCATAGCTAAAATAGCGTTATTATCTTCAATTTCAAACTTTATATTAGGATAAATATCATTTTCTTTAAAAATGTCTTTAATAAGTAAATCACATCCAGACTTCGGCATTATGAATGGCTGTAATTCAATTTCTTTAATAGAAATTGTTTCTTTTAAACCTAAAGGATTCTCTTTATTTGTAACAACAATTAAATCATCTTTCCACAAAGGAAAAAATTCTAGTCCCTTAGGGCAAATCGCAGAAAAACCCAAATCTATTGTTCCGTCAGAAATCCATTTTTCAATTTCAGTATAAGTGCCTTCAAAAATTTCCAAATCTATGTTAGGATATCTCTTTTGATAATTTAAAATTATATCAGGTAATATCTTAGAAGAAGCACTTGGAAAACAGCCCACCTTTAATATTCCAGATTCAATACCTAATATAGATCTAGCTTCTTGTTTTATTAATTCAGTCTTATTTAAAATATCTAAAGCATATTCAAATATTCTTTTTCCTTCAGCTGTCAGACTTATCCCACTACGATTTCTATATAAAAGTGTAAAACCAAGTTCATTCTCAAATGAAGATATAACATGGCTAATAGCTGATTGAGTAAGGGATAATTTTTGCCCTGCCTTTGTAAAGCTGCCTGTTTTAGATACTTGAACAAAAACTTCAAATTGTTGAAGTGTCATATTAAAACCTTCTTTCATGAAAAATATTCATATTAATTATTATAAACATTAATTTTACTAATTTATAGAGTGATAATATAATTAAATAGAAATATTACATAGAAGGAGTGGGATTTTTTGGCTAACAAAAAAATTTATACAAATGGGAAATTTGTTGCTATTATTGCAACCTTATGTTGTTTATTATGGGGGAGTGCTTATCCAGCAATAAAGAATGGATATTTATTATTTAATATAAATTCTAATGATATTCCATCAAAGCTTTTATTTGCAGGGTATAGATTTATATTAGCAGGAATATTTATATTTATCATTGCTAAATTATATGGAAAAACTGTATTTAACATTTCTAAAAGAAACATTTCTAGATTATTTATTTTAGGAATAAGCCAAACAACGCTACAATATATCTTTTTTTATATAGGATTAGCTAATACTACAGGTGTTAAAGGATCAATAATGAATTCTACAGTAGCATTTTTTAGTGTTATATTAGCCCATTATATATATGCGAATGATAAATTGACAAAGAAAAAGAGTATTGGATGTGTCATAGGTTTTATAGGAGTTATAATAGTAAATTTCAATACTGAGTTTTTGGAATTTTCTTTCACTTTAAATGGGGATGGATTTGTTATAATTGCAGCTCTTGTTTTTTCAGTTACAGCTATTTATTCAAAGAAACTTACTGAAGACTTAGATGTTATGATTATAACGGGACATAGTCTTTTCATTGGAGGAATTCTGTTAGTATTACTAGGATGGCTTTCTGGTGGACAAGTATATAGTTTTTCATTACTATCTTCACTAATATTAATTTATCTAGCTTTACTATCATCAGTTGCATTTACATTATGGAATATGCTATTAAAATATAATAAGGTCGGACCGATATCGGTTTATAATTTTCTAACTCCTATTTTCGGTTCTATACTTTCTGCAATTTTTCTAGGCGAAACTATTTTAGAATTTAAAAATATAATTGCTCTTATATTTGTGTGCATAGGAATATGGCTTGTTAACAAAATATAATTTTGGATTTGTCTATTAATTTTATGAATAATATTAATGCAATTGTTAATCCTATCATATTAAATCCAATACTAACTTCATAGTATTCTTACTATATAAGAACAATTAAATTCTTCAATATTATTTAATCAAAAAGAAGTGTGTTATAATTTAGGAATATATTTTTTAAAGTAGATTTTAATAATATTTATTTTAGAAAATTAAAAAGAAAGTATATTTGAAGTTTAATTTTGCTTCAATAGTTAGGGAGAATATATGATTATTATTTTATCAATTATAGTATCTTTTTTATGTGGTTCAATTCCTACAGGATACTTAATTATCAAAAAGTTGCATGGAATTGATATAAGGACCAAAGGTAGTGGGAATATAGGATCTACCAATGTTAATAGAGTAGCAGGACGTAAAATATCTATTATTACTCAAATAGTGGATATTTCAAAAGGTATAATTCCTGTAGCTTTAGGAATTTGTTTAGCAAAGATTTTTGAACTACAGATATCAATGGATACTTATCTTTCGATTATTGCTATAGCGGTAATTTTGGGACACGATTTTACACCATTCCTAGGATTTAATGGTGGGAAGGGCGTTAATACAACTATTGGTGCATTCTTTGTAATTGTACCAATTCCAACATTGGTTGGAGTTGCAGTTCATTTTATATTGCGTTTATTTACAAGTATAGTTTCTATAAGGTCAATTGCAATAGGGATAACAATACCTTTAATGTGTATAATTATGAGAGCACCTGTTTCAATAATAGTAAGTAGTTTAATAGCATGTGTTTTAATGATATATAAACATAAAGATAATTTAATAAGACTTTTACATAATGAAGAAAAATAATCTTAAATTATCATTAATAACTAGAGAATAGATTTACCACTATTTACAATACTGTTATAATTTGTTTATATAGCAAGTTAGTTTGTATTAAATATTAATTGAGTAGTGGGAGGGGTTATGAATATTTCTATTGTTGAAAAGGGAATAAAGGAAATTGAGTTAATGAAACCATTATGGGAACAACTTAATTCTATTCACTATAATAAATCTGTGCACTTTAAGGAGAAATATGAAAGATTTACTTTTGACAAAAGAATAGAATCTATTTGCAAAAAGGCTAAAAACGGTGTTGTTAAGTTTGATATGCTTCTAGACAATGAAACGGGAAGTTATGTAGGATATTGTTTAAGCTCAATTGAAAATAACTTAGGGGAAATAGAATCGATATTTATTGATAAAAAGTATAGAAAGTTTAAGTTAGGAGACAAGCTTATGAGAAATGCTTTAGGCTGGTTTGAATCTAACGCTATAGCAGATATTCAAATTAATGTGGTATATGCCAATGATGAAGCATTACCTTTCTACAGTAATTATGGTTTTAAAATTGGAAATTACATTTTGAAAAGGACGTGATTCTAAAAACTTACAGTCTTGTATTTATAAAAGTGCAATTGGATTGTAAATTTATATATCACATTGCGTGAAATTAGGAATATGATATTTTATACAAAAGTTCAGAATATGTAGTAGTATTAGTGGCACTAGAAATAATTAAATTTGAACTCAATCAATAGCAGGTTAGTAGAAAAATATTTTATAGAGATCGATAGTCTAGTTTATTATTAATTTGAGAGAAGTTTAGAGGGAGATATATGGATATTGAGAGTAAAGAAATAAGAAAAAGTGCAAGATACAGTTTGAAAGGTAATTGGAAGATTGGAATATTAAGTACGCTAGTGTACAGTGGTGCAGGTATTATAGGAGGCTTATTTCAAGATTCTAGTGTTATATGGAATTTGATATTAGAAATTATATTTGGTGCATTATTTACATTTGGATATTTTAGTATAATATTAAACATAGTTAGAGGAGAACAAGTTAATTTTTCAGATATATTTACTGGCACAAAGAAATTCACTAAAGCATTAGGAATTACGCTAGCAGTAAATATTCTTACACTATTATGGTCATTATTATTAATAATCCCTGGTATAATAGCAGCTGCAAAATATTCTATGACATACTATATATGGGCTGATAATCCTAATATAAGCATTCAAGAAGCAATTGATAGAAGTATTAAAATGACAGATGGACACATTTCAGAAATATTTTGGTTATATATAAGTTTTATAGGATGGAGCTTATTAGTAATAGTTCCAGCAGCAGCTATAAAATATTGGCATCCCGAATATTTTGATGTATTTATGTCTTTTGGAATGATTTTTGTAAATGTGTATGTTAATGTATCCTTTGGATCTTTATACACTAAGTTACTTCAAGAAGGGCAGAGAGATTAATTTTAAATTTCTCTAGTTTTTTTATTATTAATGCCTAGGTAAATAAGATATAAGAAAAACGACAGTACTTTTGCAGATACTGCCGTTTTTATATATATTTTAATGATTTAGAGATTAGAATATGGGTTTTAATTTTGCTATCATTTTTTAACTTTTGGAAAGATAATCATGTACAACCTTAGGTGTTCCAAGAGTTAAATCTGTTAGGATATGAGATGCTGATACAATCTCTAATACAGGTAAATCAGCAAGAGGAGCTAGTGCATGGCTAAATAATTGTAGACGTGCACTTCCAGTCCAAGCACCATGAATAGTTATATCAGTATTTTTTGCACATATTAGTTCACAAATTCTTGGCTTACCATCGTAACCTTGAATGATTTTTAGCATAAAATTGGGTCTTGCAATTTGAGCATAGGCTTCTTTAAGATCTAGAGGCTCGTGCTTATATCCCATTGTTGCGGTAGCTACTGGTAATGTACCATACTTAAGTGTCCCAACTAAAGTGTCTGAATCAACAAATAGCTTTGGATAGCCAAGCTTTTTTGGATAAGCGCTACTTTCTCTTCCAACAGCAATAGCAGGTTCATTATCTAGATACATCATATGCAAGTAGTCACCCTTAACACCATTATATTTTACTGGAATAGCTTGACCACATTCTGTATATGAGCCTAGTCCGGTTGTATCAGGCATGGCCATCATCTCAAATCTAACATATGCTCCATCTAATTCAAGTGGCTCTGGTACTATTTTTCGAAGAGCATCTAGATCAGTTCGATAAATAATGTTTAGATATTCTCTATTGTGAAATCTATATGGTCCTCTAGGAAACGCTGGAGCAGCAAGTGGAGTTGTAATTTGTTTAGATACTTCACTTTCTAACATAAAACAATCAACCTCTTTTCTTAGTTTTTAATACATAAGATTTTTAAAGTTATATATTTAAAATAGAATGATTCATATATCCATAATCTTTAAGTTATTTGGAATAATTAAATCTGCATCTGTTAAAAATTTTATTTCATCAATAGTTGTATCTTTATGAATTTCTTTTAAAAGTAAGCCGTCATTTGTTACATCAATTACACAAAGTTCTGTGACAATTAAATCCACCTGAGCTTTAGCAGTAAGTGGGAGAGTACATTTTTTAACGATTTTAGGTTTACTTTTTCCTGTATGTTGCATCGCCACTATTATTTTTTTTGCGCCTATTGCTAAATCCATAGCGCCACCCATACCTGGGACAATTTTATTTGGAACAATCCAGTTAGCTAAATTACCTTTTTCATCAACTTCTAGAGCACCAAGAACAGCAACATCAACATGTCCTCCTCGTATTAGTGCGAAAGACATTGAACTATCAAAAAATGAACCTTGAGGTAATAATGTTACATATTCCCCACCAGCATTTATTATATCTGGGTCATTTTCACCTGATGATGCCATTTGTGCCATACCAACCATGCCATTTTCTGATTCAAAAGTAATGTTCATTTCTTTTGGAACATAATTTGCTACTAAAGTTGGAAGTCCTATTCCAAGGTTTACGAGTTGGCCTTTTTTTAGTTCTTTTGCAACTCTTTTTGCAATTATCTCTTTTGCTAAAACTTTATCTACAATCAATTAAGCCGCCTCCTTAACGATATAATCTACTAATACGCCAGGAGTCATTATGGCATCTCTTTTTAAATCTTCACATTTAACTAAATTTTCTGCTTCAACTATAACTGTTTTTGCAGCCATTGCCATATATGGATTGAAATTTTTAGTAGCAGCTCTATAGAAGGTATTTCCAAATTCATCTACAACGCTACCTTTTATTAATGAAACATCAGCAGATAAAGGAAGTTCTAATAGATATTCTTTGCCATCGATAGTAACTTTTTTCTTACCTTCTTCAACGATAGTCCCAAGTCCAGTTGGAGTTAATACACCTCCGAGTCCAGATCCAGCTGCACGAATTCTTTCAATCAGTGTTCCTTGTGGGGAAAGCTCAACTTTAAGTTCACCAGAGCTCATTTTTTTTCCAGTTTCAGGATTAGTTCCAATATGTGAAGCAATTACTTTAGAAACTTGACCATTTACAATAAGTTTTCCTATTCCTTTATTAGGAAAAGCTGTATCATTGCTTATAATAGTCAGATTTTTTATATTTAAATCAACTAGCATATCTATAATATTTTCAGGAGTTCCACAATCTAAAAAACCCCCAACCATAATTGTCATGCCATCTTTGAAAATGCGCTTTAAATCTGTTAATTTTACTAATTTATTCATTTTAATATCTCCCTTCTAAATAGTTCTTAATATTTTGTGGGAACATTGCATATTAAAGTTATGTGAATAAATGTATAAATTTAGCAAGAAGTTAGCCGGCAAGTACACATCTTCTTTGTCTTGTAAAATTTCTTGCAGAGGTTACTCCTTCACCAGTAGATCCAGCAATAGTGAAAGTTGTAAATCCTTCAGCTTCATAACCAACACCAGCAAAAGATTTAGCATTCTTTACAAAAATAGTAGTATCAATTTCTCTTTCAAATCTATTTAGGTTGTCTATATTTTTAGAATAAATATAGGCACTATGTTTTCTATTTTGTTCTGCTATCTTTGCATATTTAATAGCTTCATCTATATCTTTAACTCTTACAATTGGTAATATTGGCATCATGAGTTCTGTCATGACAAATGGATGATTTGCATTTACTTCGCAGATTATACATTTAACATTTGAAGGAGACTCAACATCTATTTCATCTAAAAATAATTTTGCATCTTTTCCTACCCATTTTTTATTTATAGAGTATTCTTGAGTTTCATTATTTTTTTGTAATACTAAATCTATTAATTTTGATATTTGATATTCATTTATAATTACAGCATTATTTTTTAGCATGTTAGATATTAAATCATCTGCAACATTCTCAAAAACAAATACTTCTTTTTCTGCAATACAAGGTAAATTATTATCAAAAGAACAGCCTTCAATGATGCTCCTACCAGCCTTTTCTATATCAGCAGTATCATCTACAATAACTGGTGGATTTCCAGCACCAGCACCTATAGCTTTCTTACCAGAATTTAAGAGGGTTTTTACCATTCCTGGACCTCCAGTTCCGCAAAGAAGTTTTATTGAAGGATGCTTAATAATTGCATCTAGAGATTCCATAGTTGGATTTTTTATAGTTGTTACTAAATTCTCAGGACCGCCACATGAAATAATAGCTCTATTTATCATTTCGACAGCAAAAGCAACACATTTTTTAGCGCCTGGATGTCCGTTAAATACTACAGCATTTCCAGCGGCTATCATGCCTATGCTATTACATATTACAGTTTCAGTTGGATTCGTAGAAGGAGTTATTGCACCTATAACACCATATGGAGACATTTCTACAACTGTAAGACCATTATCACCTGACCAAGCAGTAGTAGTTAAATCTTCTGTACCAGGAGTATATTTAGCTACCAATTCATGTTTTAATATTTTATCCTCATATCGTCCCATATGTGTTTCTTCTAGAATCATTGTAGCCAAGACCTCTTTATTTTGTAATGCGGCCTTTCTTATCTCAGTTATGATTTTTTCTCTTTGCTCTTTTGTATAATGAAGGGATAATATCTTTTGTGCGTGTACAGCGCTGCTTATAGCATTTTCAACATTTTCGAATACTCCGAAACATGAAGAATTATCCTTGTAGTTCTTTAGAGTGGTATTTTCAACATTTGTTTTTAATTTTAAATCTTTTGTTACAGATACTAGTGTGTCTTTGATCATGACTAATCCTCCTTATGATTTAAAAATTAATAAACATTAAAAATTTTATATGAAAATTAAATTTTTATATGTTATTAAATATATGTTATCACTAAAATTTACAGAATCAACCTTTTGAACCAAAAAAGTAAATATAAGGAAGACAAAACGTTATCAAATGACAAGACTATATGATATTTTTTTTATATGGCTGTTACAGATAAATTATCGTATTATTTTGGAATTATTGTTATATATTGTTTGTAGGTAGAGTTTGTTTGGTATTTGAGTGAAATTTCGAATAAAGACTGTAATATTGTAATATAAAATAAATATTATTGATAATATTCCTTATAATTATATATTAAATGCGTAAATTTTAATAAATATAATCAATAATTCAAACAAGCATCTTAAAAAGTTCGACCTTTTATTAATAAAATATTGACATAAATCCAGAAATTAATTGGTAATTCATAGTGTAAGTGTTTTGAAAAGCAGGAAGTGATATATTGAATACATATGTTATAATCAGTTAGTAATAGCAAGAAGATATGACATACTAACTAATTAATAATGGAGGTAAAATGGAGTCTGAATTTAAAGTTAAGCAAATTACTAAGTTATATGAGAGTTGCAATAAATGTGGGTTGCCAATAATAAATTGTATCTGTAATATTGTGCCTAAAATAAAGACACAAGCAAAGATATTGATATTATCAACAGAAAGAGAATTCCGTAGGCCTTCAAATACAGCTAGATTACTGAAGTTGGCGAATCCGGAATCAACAGAGCTAATTCTTTGGGAGAGAGTAAAGGCTCCTGAAAAATTAATTGAATATATTAATAGCGATGATTATGAAATACATATATTATTCCCTATGGATGATGATGAGCCTCTAGAAAGAAAGCATAAATGCGAAGATTCAGAAAAAATTCCAGCATTTATTATCTTAGATGGCACATGGAAAGAAGCAGAGAAGATACTAAGAAAGAGCGATTACTTAAAGAAGCTTCCAAGAATATCATTAAATCCAATTAATAAATCAGAATATACTTTAAGAAAAGGTGCTTCAGAAGGAGAACTTTGCACTATCGAAGCAGCAATTGAAGTACTTAAGTTAAATTCTGAGTTTGAGAATGCACAGCTAATTAAAGGTACTTTCGATTTATTTATGAGAAGTTTTAAAGCAGGGGTTAGTGGAGTAGAGCTTAAAGATATAAATATATAAGGTTTTCAGATTGTTATTTCACTATAGATATCTAACTTTAAAACTACATTTAGGTGATGACTTACCGAAATCATAAATATTTTGATTCCGAAAAGCTATGAAAATATCGCTGAAGGTTCTAAGCCTCAGGTTGTATCCAGTTTAACATGCTCCAACTTTCATAGGGAAGCTCGACTCATTACATTCGCTGAGGAAGTTCGAGAAACCAAAATAAAATTTTGGATTCTCACTTCACAAGCTAAACTGGAACAACCTAAAGCTAAGAACCTTTAGCAGCTCATTTTCAAATGTTTTCTCCATATTATGACCCTTGCGGTTACAAATATATTTATGATTTTTAGTGAAAATATGACATTAAAGTTTTAGCAACTTTGTAAATATATCAATCTAATAAGTCGAATTATTAAATTGTTTATCCATATAAATGTACATAATTGATAGTTGCTACTTATAGAAGATATACTCGCATTATAAGCAATCTTAAAAATATTGAAGAAGTTAAGATAGAAGATCTCAAATTCATATTGTGAAGTTGGGATTTTTTTGTATAATTTTGAGATTGTATTTGATATATAGTGTTCCACAATGATATTCGAACTTATAAAATTTCAATATCACTGGTATTCATGAAATTGAAACAGTAGATATGTATTGTTATCAATATGGAACTTATATAGATAAGCCAATTATAAGTTAGATTTATATTATGAAATATATCCCAACTAGAAATGAGTAATATACTTTTGTGGAGTGTTTCATTGGTAATTATGATGGATGTGATTCTTTGGCTATAAGTTGTTCCAAATGTGCTAGTTCAAAGCTTGTTCTTTGAGGCTAGCACTTTGGGTGCAACTTTATAGCCTTAGAATCACCCATCATAATTACCTAGAAACTGGAACAAAAGTATGTTATTCATTTTGGCGAGTTATATGCATAAGTTCAGGTTTTAGTTGGGTTATCTATAAATATGCTAATAATAAAACTACATTTACAATATATGTTATAATTTATTTGTGATGGAAGTTTATTGTAAATTATTATAGAATATGGGGGAGTAAGTGAACATGAAAAGAAAATTACCTATGATAGTGATATTTATTGGAGATATGAGTTTGATTTATGCAGCCTTAATGATAATATCAATTTCACCTATGAAAAGCATTATGGAGAAGATTGGAGTTTATCCAATTCCTATATATAATTTTTTAGATGGTGCTCTTAGAGTATTAAGCGTTATATTCCTATTAACAATAGCCTATGGATATTTTAAGCTTAAGAAATGGGCATACTTAGAAATCATAATTTATAATGTATTTTTTTTAGCAGTATCTATGTTCTTTATAGCTATGAAAACAAGCAATCCGTATAATACTCCAAATATTATAGAATCACTGTTAGGACTCATAATTGCATTTCCATCTAAAAGATATTTTTTTAAAGAGGAATGTGATTCGTAATATATATTGACGTAATAAATTTATATTTAAAATTCTGGTAAGCCAAAGGTTAAGATAAGAATGATAATGTAAAAATCAAATTGAAAGGGATAATACATAAGTTAATATGTAAATTATATATCATGAAAATTTATGAGAGGCAAAGTGGTAGACTATGTTAATGTAAGAAGTATTTGATTCAAAATACATACTTCTAACTAACTAGATTATATGAAAGTTCATGAACAGGAGCAGAGGGAAGGGAATTATATGGGAAAAATATTATTTTTTATTTTTGATGAAATGACGGACTATGAAGTTACATTTATCAGTCATTTACTAAGTTCAGAGGCAGGTAAAGAAATAATTACTATCTCTTATGAAGATAAAATGATTAAAGGACGCTCTGGTTTCTTATATAAACCAGATAAATTAGTTAAATATGTCTTAAATTATGACGTAGATGGCTTGATAATTACTGGAGGATGGTATGGTGAAGTAAGAACGGAATTAATAGAGCTTATCGATAAAATGTATTTAGAGGGGAAACTAGTAGGAGGTATATGTGGAGCAGGAACCGTTTTTTTAGCAAAGTCGGGAATTTTAAATAATGTTAAGTATACTACGCCTATTAATCAATGGACACAAAAACATATTGATATATATGGAGAAAATGACCCATTTCCAAGAGAAAATTTTATTTCTGAAAGAGTCGTGAGAGATAAAAATGTAATAACTGCTCAGGGAACAGCTTTTATTGACTTTGCAATAGAAATATGTGATTGGTTCAATTTATTTGAAAGCCAAGAAGATAAGGATAATTTCGAAAAAGAAATTAAGGGATTATAAGTGGATAATTTTAGAAGAGAGACTTAATTATTGTAGAAAAGAGAGCCACTTTAAATTGAATAATATAAATAGGAGGATGATTATGAAGGAATTTATAGTATTTGGCATTATGGGTATAGCTTTTTTTATTTATAGTTTATTATGTTCTAAGAAAAGAAAAGTTATATATGCGATTAATGAATTTAATCTCGTTGTTTTAGATGATAAATATTTCGATTTACAATTAAAAACGAGTATAATAAATTCAATTATAATAATAATTGGAGCAAGCCTTACGCAAGTTCCTCAGTTAGACTCAATTAAATTAGTTCTCCCGTTCATTACCGTATTAATTTTTTGGATTATGAATTTTAGACTAAGAAAATTGGCAATAATTAAAAAGTATGCTGAGATAAAGCAATAAGTTCTTATCCAATTAAGATCATTAATAATATTATAAATTAAGGAGAGTATAAGAAATATCTGCTTTAAAGTTTATTATATTTTTAAGATCATTTATTTAAGGAGGAAGAGGAGAAAAAATATGCTTGAATATAAATTTGATACGCAATTATTAATTGAAGGAAAGAATCTTTCAGAAGATGAAATAAATGAATATATAACAAAAAACATTGAGGGAGATTCTCTGCTTGCAGTTGGAGATGATGAATTGATTAAGATTCACTTCCATACAAATACTCCATGGCAGGTGCTTGAATATTGTGCATCTCTAGGAGAGATATATGATGTTGTAATAGAAAATATGGAGCGACAAGCAAATGGACTCAAAGGCTAAAACAGTGAATTATTGAAATTAAATATAATTCTGAAAAATCCTATTATTCAAAGAAGATGATATGCTCCCTTTAAGATGGACAGATAAAAAATAAAAATCTGTTATTTTGAAAGGGAGTATTTTTATGTCTAAAAATGTGAAGTTTAAAGTTAGTAATTAAGTTTCTTGTAGGTTAACTTTTTCTACTAATATCAACTAGGAATCCATTTACGAAAAATATAGAAGCACATAAAATATTATTAGAGGTGAGGAATATGAAAAAGTTAAATATAGGAGAATGTATTGCTTATAAGAGGAAGGAGAAGGGTATAACGCAGGAGCAATTAGCAGATTATATTGGAGTTTCTAAAGCATCTGTTTCTAAATGGGAATCTGGATTAAGTTATCCTGATATCTTACTTCTTCCTGAGCTTGCGACTTACTTTAATATTTCGGTTGATGAATTATTAGGATATTCCCCGCAGCTTACAAAAGAAGATATTAAAAAGATTTATAAGGAACTTTCGCATGAATTTGCTATAAAGCCATTTGATGAAGTCACAAATAGATGTGAAAAGTTAATAAAAAAATACTATTCTTGTTTTCCTTTTTTGCTTTCAATGGCTCAATTATTAATAAATTATTCTATATTAGCAAAAACTGAGGATATAAAAAATGAAATTTTTCAGAAATGTATATTATTAAGCAAGAGAATAAAAGAAGAATCAGATAATATTTCTGAAATAAAGAGTTCAAATACCATGGAAGCATTGGCACAAATGTTATTAGGAAATAGTGAAGAAGTTATTCGATTATTGGATAATAAATTAATACCGTATAGTGGTGAGGATGTAATGCTAATTAATGCATACAAGATGCAGGGAGAAATAGATAAAGCAAATGAGGTCAATCAAATACTAGTATTTAATAATGTAATAAACATGTTAAGACTTTTAAACAACTATCTTTCAATAAATATTATGGATCGAGTTTTGTTTGAAAAAATTTATTCTCAAGGTATTCAGATCATTGAGTCTTTTAATCTTAATGAGATTTTGACAAATGATGTTTTAGGAATTCATATTGTTGCAGCACAAGGTTATTTAATGCACAAAGATAAGGAAAAGGCCATATGTGCTCTGGAGCAGTATGTAAATATTGTCTGCAAAATAAAGTTTCCATTGAAATTTAAAGGAAATGAATATTTTACTAAGGTTGATAAATGGCTTGAGGATAATAGCTATATTGGAACGAGCACTCCTGTAGATGAGACAACAATAAAGAAAAATTTTTCCTCTGCAATTACTGAAAATCCGGCATTTGTATCATTAAGAGAAGATGAAAAGTACAAATTTCTTGTTAAAAAACTGAAGAGAAAGTTGGATGAATAAAATGAATGCAATAAATATAGAGAATCTTAACAAGTCTTATGATGGAAAGATTAATGCTTTGAATGATATAAACTTGAGTATACCAAAAGGCCAGATATTTGGATTTCTTGGACCTAATGGTTCAGGAAAAACTACAACAGTTAGAATTCTTAATGGAATTCTTTCAGCAACATCTGGTCGTGCTGAAATTTTAGGGATTCCTGTTTTGGAAAATAATATTGAAATTCATAAATTATGTGGAGTTATGACTGAAAGTTCAAGTTGCTATGAGAATCTCACTGCAAAACAAAACTTAATGTTCTTTGGAAAAATGCACGGAGTTGAAGAAAATGTACTTAATGAACGTACTGATTCTATATTAAAAAGGTTGGAGCTGCTAGAGGTGAAAGATAAGAAGGTGAAATCTTTTAGTACAGGGATGAGAAAGAGAGTTTCATTAGCTATAGCATTAGTTCATAATCCCAAAATTTTATTTCTTGATGAACCAACATCTGGTTTAGATCCAGAAAACGCATTAAATGTTACAAAGCTTGTAAAGGAACTTGCAGAAGAAAACGAAGTTACAATATTTCTTTGTACCCATCAATTAAAATATGCTGAAGATATATGTACTCAGTATGGTTTTATAAACAATGGAGATATTCTTGGGGTAGGTACCTTTGATGAACTTGCTTCAAAGAAAAATGCAAAACTTCAGTTAAAAATTAGAGGAAAGAATATTTCTGATAAATTTGGATTTGTATATGAAGGTAATGATATATATAGCAAACCTATTTCAGGAGACCAAGAGGTAAATACTCTAATACAAAGCATAATGAAAGATGATGGAGAAATTTATGAGGCAATGCAGCAGAAATGGTCTTTGGAACAACTGTATTTCAAATATATAAAAGGTACATCTGATGATGTGTCTTTATAAATCAGGAGTGATTAGAATATGAAGAGTAATGAAAAAGCACTTATATATAAAGATATAAATGAGTTAGTAAGTTCAAAACGAGTAATTCTTCCTATGACTATTGTTCCAATTATCTTGACAATAATAGTGCCTCTTGGAATACTCATAGGTGCAAATTTTATTGGAAGTGACTCAAGCACTATTACAAAAATGGCTCCTCTTATAAGGAAATTACCTTATGAATATACAACATACACTCCAGCTCAATTACTAGTAAAAGTGGCTATAAACTTCATGTTTCCATCATATTTTCTTATAATACCTATAATGTGTTCAGCAGTTATTGGGGCTAGTAGTTTTGTAGGAGAAAAGGAACATAAAACTCTAGAGTCCTTGCTTTATACTCCAACATCCATGGAGCAATTACTTAGAGCTAAAATTTTAGGTGTATTTGTTCCATCATACATTGTGACATTGATTTCGTTTGTAGCAATTGGCATAATATTTAATATAGGTGGCTTTATATACTTTGGCGGACTTATCTTTCCAGATATAAAATGGCTGATAATTATACTTTGGCTTTCACCTGCAATTAATTTGCTATCGTTGATACTTACAGTTATGGTGTCAGCAAAGTCAGAAACTTTCCAGGAAGCACAACAAATAAGCGGGCTTCTTGTAATCCCAGTTATTCTTGTATTAATTGGTCAGATGACAGGAGTACTATTACTTAGTAATTTTATAATGATTGTAGCAGGAGGAGTTCTATTAATACTTGATTATGCTCTAATAAAGAGAATTTCTTCAAAGTTCATTCCAGAAAAGTTAATTTAAAATAAGAAAATTTATAAGCGTAGATTCAATAATGAAAGTATTTATTTAAAATTTAATAGAGTGATATCTTGGTGAAAAAATACTGTGATAAAATCTGTTTTTAAACAAATTTCTTGTAGTACTTTTTCACCATTATTTTATTCTATAGGAATTTATATTGGAGTGAAATATATGAATAACTTTTGAAATTATAAAAAAATACGTAATCTGAGAAGGAGATTTTCTTGTAAATTAATGTGATGTTTTAAATGTGTGTTATAATATGGTAAGGTTTCAAAAGGTTATATAAAATTTGGACAGACTTATGTTATAATGAGTGGAGTTGTTAATTATGATATTTGAAGACAAAAAAGTAAAATTGAAAAATGGAGAAGAATGCATATTAAGAAGTCCTGATGTAAAGGATGCAGAAAAATTAATTGATTACTTAAGAAAGGCATCATCAGAAACAGACTATATGCTTAGGTATCCAGAAGAAATTACTATGACTATAGAAGATGAAGAAAAATTCATCAATGACATTAGCGAAAGTAATAAGGATGTAATGATTTCAGCATTTATTGATGATAAACTTGTTGGAAATTCAAGTATATGTATTATTGGAAATATGATTAAAGTTTCACACAGAGCAAATTTTGGAATAGCAGTTATTAAAGAAGCTTGGAATCTTGGTGTTGGAAAAGCTTTGTTAACTGAAATATTAAAATATGCAAAAAAAGTAGGATTTGAACAAGTTGAATTAGAGGTAGCAAGTGATAACTATAAGGCAATAAACTTATATGAAGAATTTGGTTTTAAAAAGTATGGGACAAGAAGCAACTCTTTTAAATTAAAAGATGGATCATATTACACAGAATATTTAATGATGAAAAATTTATAGGTATTCAAGATTTAATATTATTCGCTTATTCTTAATAAAGCGTTATTTTTGTTGTGTGAGTATTTTAAGTTATATAATAAAAAAATGAAATTGTAGTTTTTGTTTAGATAAAATTCTGCTAGGCACAGTGGTGTAATGTTACAGAATTTGGGGTTAATAGAAAAATATTATAAGCTTTACTAACAAACTAAATAGAAGATGAAATCTATAATTTATTTACATTCAAATTATAAAGATAACTTAGAGATTTATTTGAGATTAAAGTAATATTATTTATAGTTTATTGTTTAATTATATTAATGAAAATAGATTGATATTTGCAAAATAATAAAGGAATTTGACTACTTATGTAGAATTATTAATTCTATAAAGATATAATATAGATGAATATAAATATTTGAGGGGGATTATCATGGGATATAAAGAGCATTTAACTGAGAATTTAACGGACGAGGAAATTTTAAGGGCATTTTCTATTGTTTTGCCATATCTTAACGATTTATCAAGAGATGATACAGCGTTTGGATTAACAGATACTGAAAAATATATCGAATATGAAGATCCTAAAGGATTTCAGTTGCAACTTAGAGCTGGTTCTGAACCATTAGATGTTATAAAAGATTCTTTAAGAAGTGGAAGACTTGAAAAAGGTGATACAAATGTATCTGGCAAAGAAATAAAAGTTATATCAATACCTATTAGAAATTCAAAAGGGAAGATTATTGGAACAATTAGTGATGGAATTGATTTAGATGATACTACTAGATTGGTAAATAGTGTTTCAGAAATATCAGAATCATTAGATCAAGTTTCTACAAGTGTTAGTGAATTAGCTAATTCGGCCTCAAATTTTGCTCTAACTGGACAAAAGACTCTAAAGCAGGCTCAAGATGTTATGGAAACTTCAAAGAAAACATCAGACGCTATAGAAATTATTAAAAGTATCGCTGATCAAACAAATTTACTAGGATTAAATGCAGCTATTGAATCTGCAAGAGCTGGTGAGCATGGCAAAGGATTTAATGTTGTATCAACTGAAATAAGAAAGCTTGCAAGCCAAAGTAAAGAATCAACTAGAACAATAAATGATATTGTTATTAATATGAATCAGTCAATAAATACTATAATTGGAGCTGTAAATGAATCAGCATCAGAAAGCGAAGAACAAGCAGCAGCCATTGAAGAAATAAGTGCTACTATCGAAAGTATAAATGCTAATTTAAAAAGATTAAATGAATTTATTGAAAGATTTGCATAATTTTAAGCAACAATAATAAATAATATAGATATTGAAATATCGCGGTATTCATATGAATTTGCGATATTTTTTATTTAGCAATTTTATAATATATAGATACCTAAATTTAAAACTGCATTTATGTGATAACTTACCGAAATCATAAATATTTTGATTCCGAAAAGCTATGAAAATATCGCTGAAGGTTCTAAGCAGCAGGTTGTATCCACTTTAGCATGCTCCAACTTTCATAGGGAAGCTCGACTCATTACATTCGCTGAGGAAGTTCGAGAAACCAAAATAAAATTTTGGACTCTCACTTCACAAGCTAAAATGGAACAACCTAAAGCTAAGAACCTTTAACAGCTCATTTTCAAATGTTTTCTTCACAAATATATTTATGATTTCTAGTGAAGACACGAACTTAAAGTTTTAGAAACCTTGTAAATATGTTCATCTAATAAATAAAATTCCTAAGTTGTTTATCTGTATATACGCTGAAATAATAAATTTGCACTTGAACTCTAGTAAGTCAAATGCTCAATTAAACATAGAATGTAGAAAATTAATTACAATATATATATGGAAGGAGATAGTCATGAATTTTTATATTTTTACTTTAGCTATATGTTCAATAATATTTTTAATATATGCTCTTAATGGAGTATTTTACATACTGAAAAAACCAGAAGCTATAATTAATAAAAAATTATCGAAAACAAAAAGGATATATGAAATTACAGATGTTGATGAGTATTTAAGTAATTTAGGAAAATTAAATTTATATTCAGCTATTATTCTTTATACAGGTGTTTTAATTTCACTTTATGCTGATAAATATAGATATCAGATTTCAATGTACATATATATCGTAATTTACTTTGCCTATTTTTATTTGATAAGAAGTAGATTTATGAGAAAGGTAGAAAAATGTTTAATTCGTAAAGATGCTAAAGATTAAAATAAATGAGCTAGTGATCAAGAATTTATTCTTAACCAGTGGTAATAAAGTATTTTTGAAGAATAAACATTAAATAGAAAGTGCGCATAGTTTTGCACAGATATTGTATAAAAAGTTCACACTTATTTTTGGAAATAAATATAAGTGTGAACTTTTTCGCTTTTTTATGTTTTAATTTTTGAAAAAATTTTCTTAACATAAAATCATCAAAGTGTCTTAATAAGGCAAAATTTGTTTTTTAACGACATTAATTGTTTAAAAGTTATTTTTAATTCTTAGAAATATGAATTTGGCATATGCTTTGCTTATTAAATAAGGTGTAGTAACAAAGCAAGCTTGTTTGTTAAATATTAAACATAGGGAGGCAAAAAAATGATAAAAGGATTATCTAAATTTTTTACAGCTATTGTTCAAAAATTTCTTCCAGACCCACTTGTTTTTGCAATGATTTTAACATTGATTATGTTTATTTCAGGTATTATATTTACTGGCCATACTCCAATTGATATGATAGGATTTTGGGGTAAGAGCTTTTGGAATCTTCTAGCATTTGGTATGCAAATGGCGTTAATTTTAGTCACTGGTAATGCATTGGCTAGTTCACCACCTGTTAAACGTATTCTGCAAAAGATTGCAGGAGTGCCTAAAACACCAGCTCAAGCTATTATGCTTGTTACATTTGTTGCAGCGGTTGCTAATATTATTAATTGGGGATTTGGTCTAATCGTTGGTGCTTTACTTGCAAAAGAAGTTGCCAAAAAGGTGCGACATACAGATTATCGTTTATTGATCGCGTGTGCCTATATTGGTTTTATGACTTGGCATGGAGGCTTATCTGGTTCAATTCCACTTCTGGCAGCGACTAAAGGGAATCCAATGGAAGCGACAATCGGATTAATTCCGCTAGGTGATACTATTTTTGCTCCGTTTAATATCTTTATAACTGTTGCTTTAATAATAATATTACCTTTAATGACAAGAATGATGATGCCTAAAGATGAGGATGTTGTGGAGATTGACCCAGCATTATTAGCAGCAGAGGCATCAAATGAGACTAGTACTGATACTATAACTGAAAAAACATTTGCAGTACGCGTTGAAAACAGCAGAATTATTGCATGGCTAATTGGTATTCTTGGGGTTTGCTATATGGTTCATTACTTCATGAATGGTGGTTCTATGGATGTAAACGCTGTAAATATGATTATGTTTTTTGCAGGTATCATTCTTCATGGTAGTCCTGTATCTTATATGCAGGCTATAGTTGATGGAGCAAAAGGAACAGCTGGTATAATGGTACAATTTCCTTTCTATGCTGGTATACAAGGCATGATGGATTTGTCAGGATTAGGTGGAATGATTACAAGTGGCTTTGTTAGTATATCAAATACTCATACATTCCCAATTTTTGCGTTTTTAAGTTCAGGAATAATTAACTTCTTTGTTCCATCTGGTGGTGGACATTGGGTTGTACAAGGGCCATTTATAATGCCAGCTGCGCAAGCACTTGGTGCAGATATGGGGAAAGCAGCTATGGCAATCGCATATGGTGAAGCTTGGATGAATATGGCGCAACCATTCTGGGCACTACCAGCTTTAGCTATAGCAGGTCTTAAAGTTCGTGATATTATGGGATTTTGTGTAACAACCTTAATTGTAGGTGCTTTAATATTTGGTGTTGGATTAGCTTTATTTTAACAATTGAAAAAAGCAAAAAGTACGTTTAAATCTAGCCCTTGCAACTTATTTGATACTTGCGGATTTTATACGTATTTTTATCAGTTAATAGTATCAGACTATAGTCTGAAATCTGCAAGGTTAAAGTTTGATTATATTAACATTATTATATGGAAAATTAAATATATGGAGAGAAAGGATGATAAAAATGGATATAAAGAATATAGCAGTATTAGGTACCGGAACTATGGGACATGGTATAGCATTATTTTCTGCCAAGGCTGGGTTAAATGTAGTTATGTATGGTAGGTCAGATGCAAGTTTAGAACGAGGCTTTAATAGTATAAAGGCTAGTTTAAATCTTTTGAAAGCTGAAGGAAAATTAGAAGATAGTGGGTATAAAGAAATCCTAAATAAAATAAAAGGAGTTAAAAGTATTGAAGAAGCTACTAAAAATGTTGACCTTATAATAGAATCGTTGGCAGAAGATTTAGAGCTTAAACAAGAAATATTTAAGCAATTAGATGAGCTTTGTCCACCAAGTGTAATTTTAGCAACTAATACGTCAGGATTAAGTCCAACAGATATAGCTAAATATACAAAAAATCCAGAGAGAATAGCAGTTGCGCATTTTTGGAATCCACCACAATTAATTCCTTTAGTTGAAGTAGTTCCAGGAGAAAAAACATCAGAGGATACAATAGTAAAAGTTATGAAATGGGTTGATTTTATAGGAAAAAAATCTGTTCGTATGGAAAAGGAATGTTTGGGGTTTATAGGAAATCGCCTACAATTAGCATTGCTTAGAGAAGCTTTATATATAGTAGAAAAAGGCTGGGCAAAGCCTGAGGAAGTAGATAAAGCCATTGAGTATGGTCATGGAAGAAGGCTTCCTGTTACTGGACCATTATGTAGTGCAGATTTAGGAGGTTTAGATATATTCAATAATATTTCTTCATACTTATTTAAAGATTTGTGCAGTTATACTGAGCTATCTAAGTTATTGCAAGGTATGGTTGAATCAGGGAATTGTGGAAAGAAGAGTAAGCAAGGATTCTATAATTGGTCACCAGAATTTATAGAAAGTAAAGAAAAAGAGCGTGCGGAAGTACTTTTATATTTCTTAGATAGAGATGCTAAAAAGTAACCTGAAGAAATTAAGGCTGTTGAATAAATAAAGTAAGATAAAGTGGGAGGGATTAATTATGAAGTCAAAGGTAATCTCTATAGAACAATCAGTTGATTTAATAAAAAATGGAGCTACTGTTGCAGTAGGTGGATTTGTTGGATGTGCCCATCCAGAACAAATTACATTAGAAATAGAAAAACAATATTTAAAAAGGCATGTTCCTAACAATTTAACATTAGTTTTTGCAGCTGGTCAAGGTGATGGTAAAGATAGAGGATTAAATCATCTTGGTTATGAGGGGTTAGTTCACAGAATAATAGGGGGACATTGGGCATTGACACCAAAGCTTCAAAAACTAGCTTTAGAAAATAAAGTAGAAGCATATAATTTACCTCAAGGAGTTATATCACATTTGTATAGAGACATTGCAGCTGGAAAGCCGGGAACAATTACTCATGTTGGATTGAAAACATTTATAGATCCTAGAATTGAAGGTGGTAAACTTAATGAAATTACAAAAGAGGATATTGTAAAAGTAGTTAATATTGAAGAGAAGGAATATTTGCTATATAAAGCGTTTCCGATAGATGTTGTACTTTTAAGGGCTACTTATGCAGATGAAGACGGAAATGCAACAATGGAAAAAGAGGCTTTAACACTTGATGCAACAGCAATGGCTCAAGCTGCTAAAAATTCAGGGGGAATAGTAATACTACAAGTTGAAAAGGTTGTAACTAAAGGTTCACTTGATCCAAGAAAAGTTAAAATCCCAGGAATATATGTTGATGCTATAGTTGTTGCATCAACAGAAAACCAAATGCAAACTTTTAGTGAAAACTTTAATCCAGCATATTGTGGAGATACTAAGGTACCAGTGGATTCAATAGAACCATTACCACTTAATGAAAGGAAGGTAATAGCAAGAAGATGTGCTAAGGAACTAGTACCAAATGCTGTTACTAATTTAGGTATTGGCATACCAGAAGGAATAGCTATAGTTGCTAATGAAGAAGGTATTGCAGATCAAATGACTTTAACTGTAGAGCCAGGTGGAGTAGGTGGCGTACCAGCAGGTGGACTAAGTTTTGGAGCTTCAACAAATCCGGTTTGCATACTGGACCAATCCAGTCAATTTGATTTTTATGATGGAGGCGGTCTTGATGTAGCTTTCTTGGGATTAGCACAATGTGACAAATCGGGTAATATAAATGTTAGTAAGTTTGGACCTAAGATTGCAGGTTGTGGTGGGTTTATTAATATAACTCAAAATGCTAAGAAGTTAATATATTGTGGCACATTTACAGCTGGTGGTTTAAAAGTAAAAATTGGAGAAGGTAAATTAATAATAGAAAATGAAGGTAAGGCTAAGAAATTTGTTGATGCTGTCGAGCAAATTACTTTTAGTGGTGAATATGCATCAAGCATTGGACAAACTGTCCTTTATGTTACAGAAAGAGCCGTATTTAAGTTAACTAAAGAGGGGTTACTTTTAGAAGAAATAGCTCCAGGAATAAATTTAGAAAAGGATATTCTAGATAATATGGATTTTAAGCCAATAATATCTCCTGAATTAAAGCTTATGGATGAAAATATGTTTAAATAGTTGATTTAATAAGTTCTTAATTGCAATTCCAAGAATATACCTTGTTCATGAATACCCCGCTAAGTAGATTTCAACACAAATGCTTACTTAGTGGGGTAATCTAATTATTATGCCGCAAGGATTTGCCCTTGCTTGACACGAAAATATAGACATATCATAATTATAAATGAGATATATGTAAAATATTAATATTTATGGGGGTATCCTGATGAGGCTTCTTAGTATGCGTTATAAGCTTATAATTATTCTTGCACTTGCGGTGGTAGTACCGCTTATTGGAAGTGGCTATATACTAATTTATAGTGCGGAAAAAGCTATGAATTCAGAGAAGGAAAGCAAGCTCTATGGAATAGCAAGAACTTTGGATGCTAGTATGGAAGGTGATTTTGAATCCTTATTATCTATAGAAGCTAAGAGTGCTTCGCATGACGAAAAGGTACGACTACTTAATCAAAGACTATCAGGAGTTACGGAAAAAATTGTTTCGGGAAATCCCGGAGTAGGAGCTGGGTATTATTCTAAAGATCTCGATTGTATTATTACATATGGACCAGGTTCTGAATATGACACCACGGTTGGACAATCAATAAGTCAAGAACATTTGGGCCGGGAAGTAATGGAAAAGGGGATACCTTTGACTGCAAGTGGTAAGATGGTTAGAGGGAATATTCTAAATGCCATGGTTCCGATCATTCGAAATAATAATGTAATCGGATACGTATGGGCTAATGAAATGACTGAAAGTATAGAGCGTCAAATAAATGAGATGGAAATTGTGATGTACGAAGGGTTAGCTATTGCTTTAGTTGTTGGGTTAAGTATAAGTATGACTTTAGCAAATAGAGTTTCTAATTCCGTTAATGGTATTATTCAAGGACTATCTAGTTTGGGCAATGATTTAAGTCAACGATTGCCAGAAATTAATGGTGAATTTGGAAAGATTGCTTCTGCCATTAATGGAATGGCTCAAAGTCTAATGAATACACGTTCACATACAGAAATTATTATGGAGAGTATGGTAGATGGAATTATTACAATTGATAATGATGAAAAGATAACAGAGATAAACGCTGCTGCTTGGTCTATTATGGGATTAAATAAAGATGTGATTGGAATTAACTATAAAGATCTATTCTCCGGGAATGCTAAAGTTCTTGACATAGTGCTAGAAACTTTACGTTTCGGTAAAAAAATTATTGGATATGAAGTAGAATTTACTCGTTCGGACGGTACAATTATTCCCATTAGTGTCAGCACATCTATGCTATGTAATAATAATAATGTATTGGGTGTAGTTTTAGTTTTCAAAGATTTATCAGAGCATAAGGCTTTTGAGGATTATGTAAGGAGATTAGATCGTCTTGCCGCAGTTGGAGAACTTGCTGCCGGTGTAGCTCATGAAATACGTAATCCTCTATCAGCTATTTCAGGGAGTGTGCAAATTTTGGTGGATGAATTGCCAAAGGATAATTCGACACGGATTTTTGGAAACGTTGTATTGAAAGAGGTTGATCGTCTTAACGGCGTTATTGAAGATCTCTTGTATTTTGCTAAACCTTCAAAACACTATGTGACATCAATTAATATCAACGAACTTGTGGAAAATTCTCTTTTTTTACTTTTACCGAGTATAAAAAAGGAGATTGTTGTTTTAGAAACACATTTTGATCAATCAATTGAAGCTATTTCAGTTGATGCTCAGCTTATTAAACAAGTTTTAGTTAACCTATTACTAAATGCGACACAATCTATGCCTCAAGAAAACGGAAAAATTACAGTTACAACACAAAGGGTGATTAAAGGGATTGAGATTATCATAGAAGACAATGGAAAAGGGATTGATCAGGAAAGTTTACCTAGGATTTTTGATCCTTTTTTTACTACAAAGGATACAGGTACGGGACTAGGACTTGCTGTTAGTAACAAAATCATAGAAATTCACCAAGGATACATTCGAGCTGAAAGTATAGTTGGTATTGGAAGTACATTTACAATATACTTGCCTTATGAAAGTGGAATTAAGGAAGTATAGTGTAAATTTAAATATAGAAAAATATATTAAATACAATTTAAGACTTGTAATCTTAAAAATAGATAAAATTATGTTGCATAACAGAGCACGTTAATATTAATAGTATGACAAGCTAATGCTATTAATATTGCATTGATGGTAAAGTAGCTCAAAATAAATAGAATTTCATCATTGAGTTCACAAAAAATAATCTCACTCTTTAATGTCGCTTTTTGGTATAGGGATTTCAACTGTAATATAAAATTTTAAAAGTATCATTTGAAATACAAAAAATGTCTGAAGTATTTATGCATTAAGAAAAGTAATTTATTACGTTATATTAATTATAAAAAGATGGGATGATTTTATGAAAAGTATTAAGACTTTACTCACGGTTGCTAGTATAATTATTATTTGTTTATCTATGACCGTACTGGAGGTTACAAGTTATATAGAAACAAAACAGATGGTTGAAACAGAAGTGAAGACAAGCATGACTTCTACCACTCAATCAACAGCTAAAGAAATTGGATTGTGGCTTGATATTAGAAAGTCGGAGATGGAAAGTATTGCAAGTTGCCCAGTTTTTGTGAATGGGAGTAGGCAGGATATAATAGATTATATGTCTTCTGAAACAAGTCGTCTTCCTCTATATAGTGCATTTTGGCTTTCAGATGCTAATGGAGATTGGTATTCGGCTACAGGTACAACAGGGAGCATAAGCGAAAGACCTTATTATAAAGAATTACTAGCTACAGGAAAAACAGTGATATCAGATCCTTTACTTGGTAAGGCAGATGGAAAAATGGCTGTAGTTGTTGCTGTTCCGATAAAGGTTAATGGTACTATTAAAGCTATCTGGGGTGGTAATGTAAAACTTGATGAATTAGTACAATACATATCTTCTATAAAAGTAAAACAAAATGGTTATGCTTCACTTAATTTAACAGATGGAACAGTAATTGCAAATCCTAATAAAGATTTAATTCTTAAATATAATCCATTAAAAGATGAGAAAATTGAACCAAAACTAAAAGAAATATATGAAAATATGTTCAAAGGTGAAACTAATGTTGAATATTATGGCTTTAATAAGCAATATATATCATATAAGCCTGTTTCGGGAATTAATTGGACAGTTAGTCTGATAGTGTCTAAAAGTGAATTTACTGGACCACTTACACAACAAATTTATAAATCAGCTTTAACTTTAATAATCACTTTAGTAATAGTAATAATTTTATTTCTATTTATGTTAAATAAAATTCTAAAACCATTAAAGGCTATAGAAGATATGGCATTATGTATCTCAGATGGTGATCTTAGTGTTGCAAAGGTGAGAGTTAATTCAAAAAATGAATTTGGCAGACTCGCTAAAACTTTTGAAAATATGATAATAAATTTGAGAGGATTAATTGAACAAGTTTCAATATCATCTGATAATGTAGCAACTGCCTCAAAGCTGTTAACTGAAAGTTCTGAGCAAACTTCGGATGCATCAAATCATATAGCAACAACTATTATGAATATATCAGAAGGAGCTAATAAACAAATGGAAGTTGTAAATGAAACTTCCTCTGAAATTAAAGAGATGGATAAAAAAATAAAGAATATGGCAGAGAACACAGACAGCATGATAGAAACAGTAGGAGAAACTGCAAATGCTGCACAATTAGGAAGTAAAGCTGTTAGCGAAGTAATTGTCCAGATGGCTAAGATTGAAAAAGCTGTTAACAGTTCAGCAAATGTAGTTGAAATATTAGGTGAAAGCTCAAAGGAAATAGGACAGATAGTAGATACAATATCTACTATAGCTAAACAAACAAATCTTTTGGCACTAAATGCAGCAATAGAAGCAGCATGCGCAGGAGAAGCAGGAAAAGGATTTGCCGTAGTGGCAGAAGAAGTACGAAAACTTTCTGAGGAGTCTAGTGTAGCATCAATGCGGATAGCAAAACTTATTGGAGATATTCAAAGAGAAACTGACGATGTTATAATTGTAATGGAAGAAGGAACTCAAGAAGTAAAAAATGGAACTGATGCTGTAAATTCAACAGGTAAGGCATTTAGTCAAATATCACAGGCAGTTGAGTGTGTAGCAGCCCAAGTAAGAAGTGTATCTGAGACGGTAGAACAAATATCATCAAACAGTAATAAGATTGTTACTTCAATTCATAAGATAGAAAAAATTGGTGGTGACACTGCAGAGAAAACACAGACAGTAACTGCAACAACGGAAGAACAATCTGCATCAATGTATGAAATTGCTGGATCAAGCCAGAATTTACTAAAACTATCTGAAGACTTGCATGAAGCTATAAGTAAATTTAAATTATAGATACATTTCTTTTAAAAATGAAAAGTTTTTTGTGAAAAGTTTATTGTTTTATTATTATAAATTTCACTTTAATATTTATTATTATATTCAACTAAATTCCATATTTCAAATATTAGATCTAAATATGGAATTTGGTTGAATATTGATATATACTGTAAAATGTTGTATAACTAAAGTAGATTAATGATATGTTTATAAAAAGAAAGGCTGATTACAATATGACAGAAAGTGTTCGTGTTTTAGTAGCTGATGATGAGCTAAGCTTGAGAATGGTACTTCAAACAGCATTAAATAAGGTTGGATATGAAGTAGATACTGTTAAAAATGGAAAAGAGGCACTTTGTATGGCGCAGGAAAATCACTATGATGTCGCTATCCTTGATATCCGTATGCCAGAGGTGGATGGGTTGCAGGCATTTTATGAAATTCATAAAATTAAGCCTAACTTGCCAATTATTCTTATGACTGCATTTGGAAGTTCGGAAACTGCAGTTAATGCTATGAAACACGGTGCTTATGACTATATATTAAAGCCTTTTAACCTTGATGAAGTTAAAATTATTGTAAGTAGAGCTATTCGCATGCAACAATTGACTAAAGAAGTTGTATACCTTACGCAGGAAGTGCAAGAAATGGGAATGACAGCAATGACCCCAGGTAAAATTGTTGGGGAAAGCTCTAAAATCCAAGAAGTATATAAAATAATTGGACGAGTAGCGAATTCAAAAGCTACGGTATTGCTAACAGGAGAAAGTGGGACAGGTAAAGGAATGGTTGCTAAGGCTATTCACTATGCGAGTGACAGGAGAGAAAAGCCATTCATTCAAGTGAATTGTGGTTCGATTCCAGAAGGTTTATTAGAGAGTGAGATATTTGGACATGAGAAGGGAGCATTTACAAGTGCATTTTTTCAAAAACCAGGGAAATTTGAACTGGCTGAAGGTGGGACACTTTTTTTAGATGAGATTGCGGAGATGAGTCCAAATCTTCAGGTAAAACTTCTCAGGGTGTTGCAAGAAAAAGAGTTTGAACGTGTTGGTGGTACAAAAACATTTCATACAAATGTACGTATTATTGCAGCAACAAACCGTGATCTGAATAAAGAGATATCTGAAAAGTCTTTTCGGAAGGATCTATATTATCGACTTAATGTTGTTTCAATCTGTTTACCTCCACTTTGCGAAAGGGGAGAAGATATTGTTTTACTAGCTGATTACTTTTTAAAACGTTTTTCTGTAGAAGTAGGACGGAATGGTATGTTTTTCGCTCCAGAGGTTTTGGATATTTTTCGTAACTATTCTTGGCCAGGAAATATCAGGGAATTAGAAAATGCAGTAGAACACGCTATTATTATGAGCAACACCCGTGTTATTTTGCCGGAGAATCTTCCACTTAGCATAAAAGTAGAAGATGTAGAAGCGGATGGTACTATTATTCTTGGAGATGATTCTTTCAAACCTTTGCGAGAAGTATTGCTAGAAGTTGAAAAGCGTCATATATCCGAAGCTATAGAACGAACAGGTGGAAACCGCACACAGGCTGCAAAGCTCCTTCAGATTTCACGGAGAGCCCTTCTGTATAAAATTAATGAGAATAATATCGATTAAATTATTATATGTAAACATGAATTGAGTTCGCGTTAATAAATAATTTTTTTTTTGTGGATTTTAAGGATCACTCTTCATCTACACCATGAAACCCACGACCAATTGTATGTGGCTTAAATAGCTGCTTACAGTTGGTCGTGGGTTTTTATTGTCACTGGTAGTCCACAAATCATGAATTTTAATTAGATCATAATACAAGCTATATATTATTTACTAAAACAGTATTGAATTTAAAGACGTCATATCTATGATGCGTTTTCGAATATTCGAAAATCTTACCATTTTCTAAATAACATATTTTCTCAAGCTCTATAATAAAGTCAGACTCTGTCAAATTTAAATAAAGTTTATCGTTAGAGTTAGCCTCATCACCTTTTATAGAAATGTGGGCACTTTGAATTTTAAATCCAAGTTCATTAGTTATGTAATCATAAATAGAGCCTTCTAAATGTTTTTCTTTTAGTCCGGGTATAACATAAATAGGCATATAAGTTTCTTCTAGTATTTGTGGGTCATTATCTATAGAACGTAATCGTAAGATTTTATATATATATTCATCCGTGATGTTAAGTTTTTCCGCAATTTCCTTAGGTGGTGTGATAATAGAAAAATCTATCACCGTTGATTTCAGATGCTCTTTACTAAATTTTTTAGAATAACCTGAAATATGATCTAATTCTATAGTAGTTCTGCTAGATAGATTCTCCTTAACATAAGTACCAGAGCCCTGTCGTCTTATTAACATACCTTCTTGAACTAATAAATCTAATGCTTTAGCTATTGTAAGTTTACTGCAATTATAGTATTCAGCTAAAGAATCTCCATCTGGAATTTTCTCATTGGTTTTATAAATATAGTTATTTATCTTATTCTTTATATCTTCATATACTACTTTGTATTTAGGCGGCATATATAATCTTCCTTTCTCAATTGTTTCCACACATATATTATATATCAGATATAAATAAAAATATACTGGTATTTATATATCTTTTTATAAAAGGTATATATCTTTTATAAAAAGGTATTGATTATTTTCAAAAGGACATATATAATCATAATTGAAAATGTTTTCTGCTCGAGACGAGAAACATAATATATATAAGATGGGAGTTACTTATGAAAAAATTTTATGAATTTCCAGAAGGATTTTGGTGGGGGAGTGCCTCATCAGCAGAGCAATCAGAAGGCAAAGGTAATACTGATAAAGGCAAAACTATTTGGGATCATTGGTTTCAATTAGAAAAAAACAGATTTTATGATGAAGTTGGACCAAATATTACTTCAGATTTCTTCTATAGGTATGAAGATGATATCAAATTAATGAAGGAACTTGGACATAATTCATTTAGAATGTCTATTTCGTGGGCTCGATTATTTCCAAATGGAGATGGAGAAGTTAATGAAAAAGCAGTTGAATTTTATAATAATGTAATTAATTCATTTATAGCTAATGATGTAAAGCCTTTTATTAACTTATATCACTTTGATATGCCGTTAGTAATGCAGGAAAAGGGAGGATGGGAAAGTAAAGAGGTCGTTGAGGCATATGTGAACTATGCAGATAAGTGTTTTGAATTATTTGGAGACAGAGCAGAGCATTGGTTTACATTTAATGAACCTTTAGGACCAGTACTTGGAGGGTACTTACAAGATTTTCACTATCCAAACATAATAGATTTTAAGAGAGGCGCACAAGTAGCTTTTAATACAATTCTTGCACATGCAAAAGCTATTGAAAGATTTAAAAAACACAATCTAAAATCTAAAATTGGAGTAATATTAAATCTTAGTCCTACTTATCCAAGAAGTTCAAATAAGTATGATGTCGAGGCAGCAGAATATTGTGACTTATTTTATAATAGGAGCTTCTTAGATCCTTGTGTAAAAGGCGAATTTCCTAAGAAGTTAGTAGATACTCTTAAAAAATATAACCAAATTCCTATATATACAGATGATGAGCTAAAAATAATTAAAGAAAATACAGCTCAAATTTTAGGAATAAATTATTATGAGCCAAGAAGAGCAAAGGCTAGAGAAAATGCTGTTAATCCTAATTCTCCATTTATGCCAGAATGGTTTTTTGATCCATATATAATGCCAGGAAGAAAGTTCAATAATTATAGAGGATGGGAAATATACGAGAAGGGAATACTAGATCTTTGCAATGATGTTAAAGAAAATTATGGAAATATAGAAGCTTTTATATCTGAAAATGGTATGGGTGTTACAGATGAAGAACGTTTTATTGAAAATGGACAAATTAATGATGAATACAGAATTAATTTTATTAAGGGTCATTTAAAATATGTTCATAAAGCAATTGAAGAGGGATGTAATATAAAAGGATATCATCTATGGACATTTATTGATTGTTGGTCATGGATGAATGCATATAAAAATAGGTATGGTTTAGTTAGTTTAGATTTAAAAACTCAAAAGAGAACAGTAAAGAAAAGTGGAGAGTTTTATAAACTGTTAGCTACAAATAATGGTTTTGAAGAATAAAAAAAGGGGGAACATTGATGAACAAATTTTTTGAAAAACTAGGGAAAGTATCGCAAAAGTTAGGTGGAGAAATACACTTAAGATCACTTAGAGATGCATTTGCATCACTAATTCCATTCATTATTATTGCAGGCTTAATGATTTTCATTAATTATGTAGTTATTGAACCGACAGGATTTATGTCTAAAGTAATTAATCCAGCAACATTAACTACTTGGCAAGATGTTGGAACATCTATTAATAATGGTACTTTGAATTTCTTAGCAGTATTGCTAGCGGGTACATGTGCATATCATCTGGCAATAAATAGGAAATTTGAAAATCCAATAGCACCAGCTCTTCTAGCTATTTCAATATTTGTTATTTTATTACCATTTGTGATTTCAACTACACCTGTAGGAGTTAAAGAGGCAGTTAAAGTTGCAGGAGTTATTTCTTACAGTTCCACTAATTCAGGTGGAATGTTCGTAGGTATTATAATGTCACTATTATCAACTGAATTATTTATGTGGCTATCTAAAAATGAAAAACTTAAGATTAATATAGGTGGAGAAGCAGTACCTCCAGCCGTTACAAAGTCTTTTAATAGTTTAATACCTATAATGATTACTATTCTAATTTTTGCTGTAGTGTCATTTGCAATAAAGCAACTTTTTGGGACAGATATAAATTCACTGATCTTAAAAACAATACAACGACCATTGGTAGCTCTAGTTACTAGTTTACCAGGATTTATAATATTAATGCTGTTGTCTAATTTATTATTTGCAATAGGGATACATCCAGGAGGGGTAATTGCGCCAATTATGGATCCAGTATTATACACAGCTATGAATGAAAATATGACTGCTTTCGCTCAAGGTCAACCTATCCCTCACATAATTAGCATGTCATTTAAGGATACATTTGGAGTAATGGGTGGATCAGGTAATACTATTGCGTTATTAATTGCTATATACTTATTCTCAAAGAGAAAGGATTATAGAGATATTGCTAAACTTTCCACAGCACCAGGTATATTTAATATTAATGAGCCAGTTATATTTGGTTTACCAATAGTATTTGATTTAACACTAATGATTCCATTTGTATTAGCTTCACCAATTTGCTTAACTGCTGCATACTTAGTGACTGAGGCAGGATGGATGTCACCAGTAGTAATTCAAACACCTTGGACGACTCCACCAATTTTATCAGGATTTCTAGCAACAGGTGGAGATTGGAGAGCTTCAGTATTTCAAATAATTATGATTGCACTTACAGTCTTACTATATGTTCCTTTTTTAAAGGTTTCAGAGAAAAAACAGGTTGAAGAATAAATAGAAATAATATAAAGATAAAAGGGAGATGTTTTGTTATGAAAAAAATATTATTAGTATGTAATGCAGGAATGTCAACATCAATGCTTGTACAAAAGATGATTAGAGTAGCAGGAGAAAAGGGTATAGAAGTAACAATAGAAGCTATACCTTCGACAGATTTATCTCAATGTTGGCAAAGTGCAGATGTAATTCTACTAGGACCTCAAATTGGATTTATGAAAGATAGTACAAAAGACACAGTAGAAAATAAGATACCAGTAGAAGTTATTAGTATGGTGGATTATGGCAGAATGAATGCCGATAAAGTTTTAACTTTCGCTATAGATTTAATGAAATAAGGTGGTTTAAGATGGAAGGAATGGAGTTAATAGCTTTCAATATTATTAGTAATGTTGGAACGGCAAAGAGTATGGGAATCCAGGCTTTAATTAAAGGAAGAGGCGGAAACGAAGAAGAGGCAGAAAAATTACTTGAAGATGCATCTGTGTTTATGAGAGAAGGGCATAAGTCACATTCACAACTTATACAAGAAGAAGCAAAAGGAAATAAGCAAGAGCTTTCACTAATACTTATGCATGCTGAAGATCAATTAATGGCAGCAGAAATAATTTTATCTTTAGCTAAAGAGATGTTATATATGCAGAAAGAAATCAATAATTTAAAGAAAAAATAGTAAAAAAGTCGAGATAAATTCTCGGCTTTTAATAAAATAAACTTATAAAAAGTTTAGAACAAATAAGAAATAAAATTTTTAAGTAAGAACACAATTTAAAAAATATCGTAGAAGCTTTTTATTTAATCAAATAGTTTTGTTAATATTTTAGGAGGTCAAGATGAATTATTATTTAGGAATTGATATAGGTGGGACTAACTTAAGAGCCGCTATTTTAGATAATGAATATAATTTAATCGATAAATTTAAAATAGATAATATTGTTGAAAAATGTGCTAAGTATAATGTAGATAATTTAATAAAAATAATTAGGGAAAAGTGGAATATATATAATATTCAGGCTATTGGTGTGGCATGTCCAGGTCCTTTAGATATAAGAAATGGAGTAATAATTAATCCACCTAATTTAAAAGGATGGGAAGGATTTGAGATAAAAAAATACTTTGAAGAGCGTTTTAAATTACCTACAACTGTAAATAATGATGCAAATGTGGCTGGATATTGTGAAGCTAAGATAGGAGTAGCTAAAAATGCTGAAAGTGTATATTATATTACTCTATCAACAGGAGTAGGTGGCGGATTTGTTTATAAAAATGAGATAATTAATGGATTTAATAACATAGCTGGAGAAGTATGCAACATGATAATAAATGAAGATGAGTATAGTCACGCAGGCTTAAACGTTGGAGGATTAGAAGGGCAGTGCAGTGGAGTAAGTATTTCTAGAATTGCTAGTAAGAAGTTAGGACAGGAACTCACTGCCAAAGATGTTTTTGACAGAGCTAAGGATGGAGAAGTAAATTGCAGAGAGGTTATAAATGAGTGGTCTATAAATTTATCTAAAGCAATTGCTAATATAATAACTATTGTAGATCCAGAAGTTATAGTACTTGGCGGATCAGTTATTTTAAATAATTCTAATTACTTAGAAAAATTAATTAATGAAGTTAAGCTAAGAGTATTTAGCAATATTAATGTAAATATTAAATTGGCTAAAATAGGTGATGATGCAGGATTGCTTGGAGCGGGGATTCTAGCATCTTGCTTAAAATGATAAATTTAAAGGATGAAAAAGTTTTATGACTTAATATTGATAAAGTGAACTATACTATAAATAAATGCGAACTTTACAAAAATTAGGTATATTGAAACTTTAAAGTTGACTCACCATATTAAAATGTACCCTTTGACAAGGACAGTTAAAAAAAGCCTAAGCAACATTAAGAAGATGATTTCTGTATTGAACAGGAGTCATCTTTTTTTAGTTTTACTGGCATCTATAATCATTATGATAAGTCATCTGACTTGCGGATAGTTATTTGTATTAAGTATGCTTATTTCCTAAGTAATTTATATATTTCATTATAATTATAATGAAAATAAACGGAATAAAAATCTTAAAAATATAATAATGCAGTCTTGCTTGAACAATTTTACAGTTCAATAAAAAAAGATTTCTAAGCTGTTTTTAATGACTCAAAAATTTTTTCTATATGCGTACCGCTTGCGGCAGCTTTGTAAATATATATTACTTTGGACTTTTCTAAATTTTTTTAGCAATTTTATATACAGTATTAAATGGTGGAACTAATAACTAAATATAATAGCTGATATTAAATAAAAATTATATAAAAGAAGGATTTAGTCTAAAATGTAAATACAAAACTCATGGTGGTATTTAAATATTATGCCATAGCATGGTATAATATATATTAATATGTTTATTAAGTAATTATTTGGAATAAAGAGTTTTATTTATAAAATTAAAAATAAGCATATCAAGATAATTGGCAGGAGGGTTTTTTGCTAAAAGTATATTATAAATTTATAAAATTTGTAAGAAATAGAAGTTAATAAGGGGATGTTTTTTTGGGAAAGAAAATACAATTAAGAATATATCCAGATGGGACTGTTCAGGCTAATGTAGAAGGGATTAAAGGTAAAAAATGTACCGATTATATAAAGATTATTGAAGATATATTAGACGCAGAAGTAATTGATTCAGAATATACTCCAGAATATTATGAATCAGAAAAAATTGAAGTTAATGAAGAAGATACAATAAAGCTTAATGGGGGAATATAATATGAAAATCACGGAAAAAGGAACAAGGTGGGAAATAGTACATTCTCTATGGATTATATGGAGCTTCATATGGTTAGTAAATGGAGTAGGCATGTTTTTGGCAGGAAGAAAAACGCGAGTACAAAAATGGTATAGACTTGGTTTAATATACACAGCTATAGGGTGGATATCTATGTTAATGGTAGCAGAGGTAGGAAAAGAGAGCATTATAAGTGATGCAATGACTATTATTTTTTTTGGAACTTATATAGCGTGTATAATTCACTCTTTTTCTATAAGAAAAGAGTACCTTATGAGATTGGAAGTTATGGAAAAACAAAAAACAGAGCAAATTGTGTCAAATAACTTGAAAGAAAAAATTGCCAAGGAATATGGCGTAAATTATGATAAAGGAAATTATAGCTCAAATAATATAGAAGATAGAAATCAAAGTAATGCTAATATTTTATATAACAATCAACACATTAATGAGAATCAACAAACATTTAATAGCCAGATGAATTTTAATCAAAATGAACAAGTATATGATAGAGAAGAAAGCATTAATAAAGAAACTAGAATATATAGTACTGAAAATAATTCAGTAAAAAATAATGTTTCGGAACGCAAAAATGAAGAGAGATTAGAAACAAGCAGAACAGAAAAATTATTAGATGCTAACTCATGTACTGAAGATGAATTATTACAATTACCTGGTGTAGGAATAATAGAAGCTAAAAAAGCTATTAATTTTAGAAATAATAATGAATTCAATTCTGTTGATGAATTTATTCAAGTATTAAATATAAAACCACACTTTACGGAAAAAATAAGATCAATGTTAATTTGTAATCAAACTAAAAAAAATGAAAGTACGAATAACTCCAATATTAATACAGGTCGAGCAGGAAGAATGGTAGATTTTTAATGAAAATCAGAGTATACAGAATTTTAAGAAATACAAAAGTTGAAGGGCCAGGAATTCGTTTTTGTTTATGGGTGCAAGGATGTCCTATAAAATGTGACGGATGTTTTGCAAAGGAAACCTGGTCCTTTGATGGTGGTCAGCTTTTTAGTGTTGATGAAATTTTCAGTATGATAAAAGAATGTGATGAAATAGAAGGAGTAACTTTTTTAGGTGGAGAACCATTTGCTCAAGCAGAAGCTTTATATGAATTAGGGAGAAAAATAAAAGCTGCTGGGTTAACAATATTAAGCTTTACTGGATATACATATGAATATATTTTAAATACAAATAAGAAAGAATGGAACGACTTATTATCAATAATTGATTTGCTTATAGATGGGCCTTTTGAAAAAAATAAATTTGATATATCAAGGCCTTGGGTAGGGTCATCAAATCAAAATTATAGGTTTTTATCACCTAAATATGGATATTTAAAGAATAACTTAGGTTCTATAAAAAACAAAGTAGAAGTTAGGGTGAATGAAAATGGAAGTGTATTTATTAATGGAATGGGAGACTTTGAAGATATAAAAAGAAACTTAAGAATTTGGGGAGATGAGGAATACAATGAGTTTAGAAAATAATAGTACAGAAAGAACAAAAAAATATTTGGCAAATTTATTTAAAGCAAGATTTCCTTATGTGTATATATCAACGTGGGAAGAAGAAAGAGCAATATCTGTTATTGACTCTGTGGTGAAAGATGAAAATCTTATCAAGACTCAAAGGATAACTTATATCTGGAGTCAAACTGATGGAATGTGCATCCAAGGAGCAAAAGGAAGGGAAGAAACCAAGCAACCAATAAAGGCTTTAGAGTTCATTGAAAAATGTGAAGAACCAGCAATATTTATACTTAAAGATTTCCATGTGTTTTTTGGTGTTTCTGGAAGAAATGTAGATTATGCACTTATAAGAAAAACAAGAGATTTGGTTAGTGTTCTAAAAAATAGTCCTAGACCTAAAAGTGTAGTATTTTTATCTCCAACTGTTGTGTTACCGAGTGAGCTTCAAAAGGATGTAACTATTTTAGATTTTGATCTTCCAACTATAGATGAAATAAAAAGTTTACTTAATGAAATGATTGACATGAATAAACAAGGTGGAAGAATAATTATAGACTTAGATGAGTCTGAAAAGGAAAGATTATGTAAAGCAGCTTTAGGCTTAACTCTTCAAGAAGCGGAAAATGCTTTTGCAAGAGCTATGGTTGAAGATGGTAGAATGAATATTGGTGATCTAGAAATTATTTTGGAAGAAAAGTGCCAGGTAATTAAGAAAACAGGAATTCTTGAATTTGAAAAAAGTGATCTGAATATGAATGACGTAGGAGGTCTAGAAAATTTAAAAAGATGGGTTTCAAAAAGAAATAAATCATGGCTTGATTCAGCACAAAAATATAATATTCCTGCCCCAAAAGGAGTACTTATAACAGGGGTACCTGGATGTGGTAAGAGTTTAACAGCAAAAGCTATAAGCGCAATGTGGCAGCTCCCACTTTTAAGATTGGATATGGGAAAAATTTTTAGTGGAATAGTTGGAAGCTCAGAAGAAAATATGAGAAAAGCTATAAAAACAGCAGAAGCAGTAGCTCCATCTATATTATGGATAGATGAAATAGAAAAGGGATTTAGTGGTGCTTCTAGTTCTTCAGGAGATAGTGGAACGTCTACAAGAATCTTTGGAACATTTCTTACTTGGATGCAAGAAAAAACTAAACCAGTATTTGTAGTAGCAACTGCAAATAATATAAACAGTCTGCCATCTGAATTATTAAGAAAAGGAAGATTTGATGAAATATTTTTTGTGGATTTACCAACTAAAAATGAAAGAAAGGATATTTTTAGATTACACCTTAAAAAAAGATTGACCAATGAAGAAGTTTGTAAAGATGTGAGTATAACTGATGAGTTGTTATCAGAGTTAGCAGATTTAACAGAAGGCTTTGTTGGTGCTGAAATAGAACAAGCAGTAGTAGCAGCTTTATTCGAAGCATTTTCAGAAGAAAGAGGATTGCATGTTAGTGATTTAGAAAAAGTAATTAAAAATACGGTACCTCTTTCAGTTACTCAAGCTGAACAAATTATAAGTATTAGAGAATGGGCAAATGTAAGAGCTGTTGCGGCTACGGCTAAAGAAGATAGAAGTGAATATTTAAAGAAAGATAATTCCATATCATCAAAATTAGAAGAAGATACAGGTGAAAGTAAATCTGATGATGAAAATAATAGCGAAAGTGCAATAAAAAAAGCTAGAGGTGGAAGAACAATAGATTTTTAAAAGAATAATATATTATTTATTGGAGGAATAATTATGTCAGTAACACTTACATTAATACCATTAGTGTTAGTACTTAGAGCAGCGATTGGAGATAAGAATCTAAATGATTGGATAGAATCATCTCAAATAAAAATACAAACAAATATAAAGGATGAAAATGAACTTATAGTTCTAGTAAAAAAAGCAGGTTATGATGTAATAAAAGAGGGAAAGCTTCTAAAAGCAAATTTTAATGGAGGAAGGGATTTCTTCTTTTTAGAAAAAGCCAATGGCATTTTGGCAGCAACATTTTCCAAGAATGATTCAGTAGAAATAATCAAGAAATTCATTAATGATGTAGAAGGCGTTGCTAAAAGTAAAATTTTCGAGTATAATATTGAAAATCTAGCCAAAAAGGATGAGGGGAATTTTCAAGAGGAGAGTTTTCCGACGAATTTTGTTGACGAAAAGCTGCTTGCAAAAACGCTTCGAGATTATGGAATAAACACACAGGTTGCTGGAAATGGAACGATACAATGTAATGTTGAAAATACTACATTAATTTTTTATAAGGAAAATAGTACTAACTATGAAGTGAAAATTAGAGGAAACTCTCAAATAAGGGGCATATATGAACAATTAAATGCTATAGATGAAGAATATAAAAAGAATGTTCAATCTTATACTTATAATAAGGTTGTTGAGAAGTTAAAGCAAACTAATATGAACATAGAAAGTGAAGAAGTAATGGAAGATGATTCACTAGTGTTGACTATAAATATAAATTAAATCATAGGGCAAACGTAATTCAGAGAGAAAACTTTTTTTGAGCTTGCTGAATACTAACTTATATATTAAAGAAGGATAGAGTAAATTGTGAATTTCAAAGGTCACGTTTCACCTCCACCATAACCCCCACGAAAATCTAAACTTTGGATTTTCGTGGGGGTATTTTTGTGCTTTGAAGATTTTTAGTTAAAAATTATGAACTTTAGATTATATTTAAACTATTTTTGGAAAATTAACAAAAATATATTTAGATTATTGATTTTTTAATATCTATATGATAATATGACATATATATTAAAAAAATGACAATTATTAATGAAATATAGTAATTGAGAGCTATGAAGAATTCTTTTTATGTGGATATTTTAAGAACTTCGAGCTATCTGTGCAGTCGACCAATTTAAACTAATAGGTTCTTTTTTGATTAGTTTAAATTGGCCTTTATTATTTATAAAAATTATATAAAGAACAATATTTTAGGGGTGGAGTATGAGTAAATTTGGGAAGAAAATATTAGGAATGATGTTGGTTATTTTATCATCTATAGCCATAATCTTAGTTTCAGTAAATCTGATTATGTTTGAAAAATTTAAAAAGGAACTTAGGCAAACAGTTACTCAATGTATTTCAGATTTAACTGTTTCTATTGATGGAGACAAGCTTGAAAAGCTTATAAAAGAACAATCAGATGACAGTGTAGAATATCAAGATATATTGAAATCAATGAGTTTAGCTAAATCAAAAAGCGTTGCAAGGAATTTTTATACACTTGAAAGAGTTCAAGGAACACAGGCTAAGTTTTTAGTTGATGTTTCAGTAGATGCATCTGAATTTTTAGAAGACTATACTATTGATAGCGTGATGAAAGAAGCTTTTAATGATAAAGTTATAGTAACAAATGAATCGTTTACAGATAAGTATGGTACTTTTATTTCTGCTTATGCACCAATTAAAAATTCAGAAGGAAAGATTATAGCCATTGCTGGTGTAGATGTAGACTCAAGCATGTTTGAGGGCATGAGAAGTGCATTGCTAAAAACAACAATTCTAACAATAGTTATTGTGAGTATTTTAGCTTTTGTTATGATTTATTTATACTCTAAGAAATTAAGTAATAATATTGTAAAAATACAAAGTGTCTTAGGTAAAATGAGTGATGGTGATTTAACTAGTAATATAAATATAAGAACAAAGGATGAGATTGAGGATATAGCTATATCAATATATAAGGTTCAGAATTCTTTAAAAGCTCTGATAAACGATGTAGCAATTGTATCTAAAGATATGAATACTGTTAATGATACAGTAAATGATAAAGTGAAATATCTAAATAATGATGTAGAAGAAGTTTCAGCAATTACAGAAGAAATTTCAGCGAGTATAGAAGAGAGCGCAGTATCTGCAGAAGAGATGTCAAGAACTTCAAAGGAAATAGGAATTATAGTTAATTCTATAGCTGAAAAATCGCAATACATTGAAAAGAAATCAAATCAAGTAAGTGAAAAAGCTAAAAATATTATGGGAACTTCAAAAGATAATCAAAAGGAAACTGAAAAAGTGTTTAAAGAAACAGGTATTAAATTGAAGCAATCTGTTGAAAAAGCCAAAGCTGTGGAGAAAATAAATGTCTTATCGGAATCTATACTTCAAATAACTTCGCAGATTAACTTACTTGCACTTAATGCAGCAATAGAGGCAGCAAGAGCTGGAGAAGCTGGCAAAGGATTTAGCGTAGTAGCAGAAGAAATAAGAAGGTTGGCAGAACAATCCAATGAAACTATAAATAAGATGCAAAATACAACGTCAATTATATTATCTTCGGTTGAAGATCTAACTAATAATTCTAATAATATGCTTAGTTTCATGGAAAACAGAATATTAAAAGATTACGAAACTTTAGTTAACGCAAGTCATGAATATAATAATGATGCGTTATATTATAAAGAATTTTCCTCAGAGTTAGGTATAACTTCGAAAGAACTTTTATTATCTGTAGAAAATATACTAGAAACCATAGAAAATGTAGCAGATGCATCTAATGAAGGTGCAAGGGGAGTTTCAGATATAGCAAATAAAGTCGGAAATATAATTACTCAATCTAATGATGTATTAGAGGAGGCATTAAAAGCTAAAACAAGTTCTGAAAAATTAAAACAAGAGGTACTTAAATTTAAAATTTAAAAATATGACAATACCCACGAAAATCTAAAATTAGGATCTTCGTGGGTGTTCTATTTTATAACATAGTTTTGCTATTGCACCGCTGTACAATGTAGTACTTTCAGAGAAATTTTCATAGTCCTGCAAAATAATAATGTTTCTACTTTTGATGTATTAGCGCATAAATCTAAATTCAATATTATCTACTGCATTCAGAAGCTTCACCTGTTAGAATATCAATTCCATGAGGAAGAGCTGGTAATATAACCTCTAAATTTTCTACAGCACCTTTGGGACTTCCAGGTAAATTTACTATTAAGGTACTTTTTCTAATTCCGCTAACGGCTCTTGAAAGCATAGCTTTAGGAGTTATTTTTAGCGAAGCACTTCTCATTGCTTCAGGGATACTAGGAACTAGTTTTTCTATAACACTTGTTGTGGCTTCTGGAGTAACATCTCTTTTTGAAAAACCTGTTCCACCATTTGTTAAGATCATATTAATACCTAAGGAATCACAAAGATATATTAGTTCTTCTTTTATCATTTCAACTTCATCAGGGATTATTTTATAATAGTCTACAGAAAACTTATCACTTGGTAGAATATCTTTTATAGCTGGACCAGTTAGATCTTCTCGTTGATTGTTGTAGCCTTTATCACTTATAGTTAGTATAGCTGTACTTATCATTTTATATTTACCTCCTGAGGGAAAATTTATATTAATAAACATTTGAATTTAAATATTATACTATAGTTTAATTATATATGAAATTAATAATATCAATTATAAGCTTCTTGAAGAAAAAATGAAAGACTTAAGATAAGTGATAATTAATTAGAAATATGTCGAAATAAAGCTTTAAATGAAGAATTTCATTAATATTCAGAGTTGACTAAAATATTGCAACAAGGTAGAATTTATAGAACTGGATTTTGTTAATAAAATAGGAGATTTAAATAGAAAATGAGTGCTATAAATCTTGAATTGCAAGAGCAAATTAAAAAAGTTACAGTTAAAATTATAAAACATTATAGAGGCAGAGGGCCAGAATATGTTAAAGTAAGGATTGACTCCTCTGATACAATAACTTTACAGATAAAAGGGATACTTTCAAATCTTAGTGAAATTTTGGTTAATGAAGGTGCTGTCAATATGGTAGCAGATTATTGGAAGATAATGAAGCCTCATCTTGAAAAAAATTTCCTTCAGGAAGTGAAAGAAATATTAAAAAAAGACTTTACTTATAGCTGGAAAATTTGTAATATAGAAAATGATAATAGAACAGTTGTTATAACAATAAAATTAATAGATTAAAATTAAAAAAGTTAATAAATTAAGGTTGGATTGAAAAGAAAAATATTAGGCACTAGAAAGAAAATATACTAGTATACTTACTTGTTATTTTTTGATAGTGCCGAGTTTATGTTTTAGCTTTTAAATAAACCAGTACTAAGGACCGTTGAAACAAACAGTCTTTGTACTGGTTTTTTGTTTTTTTTAGATAATATTTGATTTAGTGATTGAATAATTAAGGCATATGATGATTTATTATTTTTTGATTATGCCTAAAAAGGAGTGTATTAGAATATGGAAAAGAAAGTGTTAACGGTGTGTCCTTATTGTGGAAGTGGGTGCAATTTATATCTAGTAGTTAAGGATGGAAAAATTGTAAGAGCGGAACCTGCAAATGGTGATAATAATGAAGGAAAATTATGTTTAAAAGGATATTATGGTTGGGATTTCTTAAATGATCCTCAAATATTAACTTCTAGAATTAAAAAACCTATGATAAGAAAAAATGGAGAATTAGAGGAAGTTTCATGGGATGAAGCTATTAAATTTACAGCGGAAAACCTTATGAAGATAAAAGCTAAATATGGACCTGATGCAATTATGGGGACAGGCTCAGCTAGAGGTCCAGGAAATGAACCAAACTATGTAATGCAAAAATTTATGAGAGCAGTTATTGGAACTAACAATATAGATCATTGTGCTAGAGTATGCCATGGACCATCTGTTGCAGGACTTACTTATTCACTAGGTGATGGTGCAATGTCAAATTCGATTCCAGAAATTGAAGATTCAGACGTTTTATTTGTATTTGGATATAATCCAGCAGAAACTCATCCAATAGTCGCAAGAAGAATAGTCAAGGCTAAAGAAAAGGGTGCAAAAGTAATTGTGACAGATCCTAGAAAAACAGATGTTGTAAGATTATCTGATTTATGGCTTCAACTAAAGGGTGGAACTAATATGGCTCTAGTTAATGCCTTTGGAAATGTGTTAATAAATGAAAATTTATATGATCATGATTATGTAGAAAAATATACTGAAGACTTTGAAAAGTATAAAGCAGAAGTAGAAAAATATACTCCAGAATATGCTGAAAAAATAACAGGTGTAAAAGCTGACTATATAAGAAAAGCAATGAGAACTTATGCAAAGGCTAAAAATGCCACAATATTATATGGCATGGGAGTTTGCCAATTCTCACAAGCTGTTGATGTAGTAAGGGGCCTCGCATCTATTGCCCTCTTAACAGGAAATTTTGCAAGACCTAATGTAGGAATTGGACCAGTTCGTGGACAAAATAATGTACAAGGAACTTGTGATATGGGGACAATCCCTAATAATTATCCAGGATATCAACTTGTAACAGATAAGAAAGTACAAGAAAAATTTGAAAAGGCTTGGGGCGTTGAACTTTCAGATAAAAATGGATATTTCTTAACTCAAGTGCCTGAGTTAGTTCTTAAGGAAGATAAGATAAAAGCCTACTATATATTTGGAGAAGATCCAGTTCAAAGTGATCCAAATGCAGCAGAACTTAGAGAAGCTTTAGATAAAATTGAATTTATAGTGGTACAAGATATATTTATGAATAAAACAGCCCTTCATGCAGATGTTATTTTACCTTCAACTTCTTGGGGGGAACATGATGGGGTTTACAGTTCAGCAGATAGAGGATTCCAAAGAATAAGAAAAGCAATAGAACCTTTAGGGGATGTAAAAACTGATTGGGAAATAATAAGTGCAGTAGCAACAGCTATGGGTTACCCAATGAATTATAAAAATACAGAAGAAATATGGGATGAAATGAGAAGCCTATGTCCTAAGTTTGCGGGAGCAAGTTATAAAAAGATTGAAGAACAAGGAATTGTTAGATGGCCTTGTCCTACAGAAGATCACAAAGGAACTTCTTACTTATATGAAGGAAATAAATTCACTACTCCTAGCGGTAAAGGAAGATTATTTGCTTGCGAATGGAGACCACCAGTTGAATTAACAGATGAAGAATATCCTTTAAGTTTATCAACTGTAAGAGAAGTTGGACATTATTCAGTAAGAACAATGACAGGAAATTGTCGTGCCCTTCAAAAGCTTGCAGATGAACCAGGATTTATACAAATGAGTATTGAAGATGCAAAGGAGTTAAATATAAAAGATCAAGAACTTGTAAGAATAACATCTAGAAGAGGAAGCGTATTATCAAGAGCACTTATTACTGAAAGAGTTAAAAAGGGTTCTACTTTTATGACATATCAATGGTGGATTGGTGCATGTAATGAATTAACTAATGATAGCCTTGATCCTATTTCAAAAACTCCTGAATTTAAATATTGTGCAATTAAGGTTGAAAGAATCGAAGATCAAAAGTCAGCTGAGGAATATATAATAACTGAATATGAAAACATAAGAAAGAAAATGAGAATAAAATCTGAAAAATAGTATTAGGAATTTAAAAGAAAATGATAAACCACAAGCAAAAAATAGATAAGTATGCTTGTATATTTTACTTCATATGATGAGATATGTTTACCAAATAGGCCCATCAGGTGAACATTATAGGGAGGAAACAGCAATGATTAGTGTAGAAGAAGCTTTAAGAATAATTTTGGAAGAATCTAAGGCCTTAGAATGTGAAGAGAAGGATATTTTATCTTGTTTAAATAAGGTACTAGCAGAAGATATATATTCTAGAGATAATCTTCCACCATTTGATAAATCAGCAATGGATGGATATGCCATAAAAAGTGAGGATACTGATTTATATGAAGATGGAGTTTCAATAGAGCTTGAGATAGTTGATCTTATAAAAGCTGGGGAGTTTAGTAATAAAGAATTAAAGAACGGGCAAGCAATGAAGATAATGACAGGAGCACCAGTGCCTAAAGGTGCAAATGCAGTAATACAAATTGAGAAAGTAGAAGTTCATGAAGATACTCTTTATATTTCTGAGAAAGTTAAAAATGTATGCAATGTAATAAAACTTGGTGAAGAAATTAAAGTAGGAGATATTGCTTTAAGGAAAGGAACACTGATTAGGCCAACTGAAATTGGAGTTTTAGCTTCTTTAGGTTATAGCAAAATTAAAGTTCATAGAGATCCAGTAATATCAATACTTACAACAGGTGATGAACTTGTAGATATAAATGAAACTCCTAAGTTTGGACAAATAAGAAATAGCAATGAATATTCACTAAAAGCATTAATTCAGAATTTAGGATTAGAAGCTTTATGCCTAGGAATTGTTGAAGATAAAAAAGATACTTTAAAAAGCAAAGTTAAAGAAGCATTAGAAAAATCAGATATAGTTATAACTTCAGGTGGTGCTTCTGTTGGTGATTTTGATTTTGTAGAACAAGTGTTGAATGAAATAAATGCTGATATAAAATTTCAATCTGTAGCTATAAAGCCAGGAAAGCCAATAAGCTTTGCAGTCATTGATAAAAAACTATTTTTTAGCTTACCAGGTAATCCATTATCTGCAATAACTACCTTTGAAGAATTCGTAAAGCCAGCTTGTGAGAAGATGCTTGGTAAAAACATGGAGAGTGATAATACTCTCCAAGTTATATTAGCTGAAGACTTTAAAGAAAAAGAAGGCAGAAGTAAATACATATATGTAAAGATAAAAGCTGAGAACGGAAAGTTATATGCATATAAAGTTGGATCTCAAAGTTCTAACCAGTTAATTACTATGAGTAAGGCAAATGGAATAATAATAATGCCAGCAGGAATTGGATATAAAAAGGCAGGAGAAGTTTTAAGTGGAAAATTCATCTTTAAATAAATCAAGTGAACTTAAAGTAATATCTATAGTTGCAACTAAATCTGGAACAGGGAAGACAACATTAATAGAAGCATTAATACCTATATTAAAAGAAAAAAACTATAACATAGGAGTCTTAAAACATGATGCTCACAAATTTGAAATTGACAAAGAGGGAAAAGACAGTTATAGGTTTGTAAAAGCTGGAGCAGACAAAATGGTTATTTCATCAAAAGAAAAAATAGCTATGATAGAAAAGCTAAAGGAAGAAAAGGATCTTGAAGAAATACTAGAACTATTTGTAGGTATGGATTTGGTAATCATAGAGGGATATAAAAATAATGGATACCCTAAAATAGAAGTTCATAGAAAAGAAGTAGATCAAAAGCTTCTATGTGAAAATGAGAGTTTGGATAGAACGAAATTTTTAGCAGTAGCTACTGATGAAAAGCTAAATCTAGACATAGAACAATTAGATATCAATGATGTGAATAAGATAGCTGAATTTATTGAGGATAAGATTATTTTTAAAGTGCGCAAAGGAGAAATAAATAATGGAAAAAACATTAGAATGTAAAGTTTTTAAAATAGAAGACGGCATTTTTAAAGCAGATGTAGATGAACTTCTAGTTAGAGAATACCCACTAACAATTTTTCTTAATGGAAAAAAATTAGCTACACTTTTATGTAGCCCAGAAAACTTAAAAGCATTGTCAGTTGGCTTTTTAAGAACAGAAGGTTTAATAAATACTAGTGATGATATAATATCTTTTAATTTAAATGAAGAAAAAGGAATTGCAGAGGTTGAGACTAAAAATAAAGATGCTGCTCGCGAAAGCTTTTTCTCTAAGAAAATTGATTTAGAAAGTATAAAGGACCAATCAATTGATGGAATTGATAATTTCTTAGATTCCTTAAACTGCAAACCTGTTGAAAGTGATGCTAAAATGCACACTGAAAAGATATTCGAATTTATGAGAACAAATTTAGATTATTCGGATGTTTTTAAGAACACAGGGGGAGTTCACTGCGTTGCATTATGTGATAGCAATGAAATGCTTGTAGTATATGAAGATGTAGCTAGACATAATGCCTTGGACAAGGTTATTGGAGAATCACTTATGAAAGGCATATTCCTTAAGGATAAAGCAGTTATACTTAGCGGAAGAGTCTCTCTTGAAATGATATTAAAGGCAGCAAAGCTAGAAATACCAATAATTATATCTAAATCAGCGCCTACAAGTCTTTCTGTGGCTCTTGCAAAAAGATTAAATATTACATTAGTTGGATTTGTAAGAGGCAACAAAATGAATATATATGCTAATGGATATAGAATTATGAAATAATTCACCGAAATGACAGGTACTCAGTTGTTTCGGTTACTGAGAATAAGTTGAGGATTTCTAACAGTAGAAGTTGCGCCATTTCTGCATGCTCCTAAAGACAAGCTTCAGGACAAGCAAAATGGAACAACTTCTACAGAAGAAATGCCAGCAACTTGTTCTCTAATGTAACACTACACAAAAGAGTACCTCTCATTTCTGGTATGTGTATATTTCAAAATATAAGTGAAATTTAAGTAGTGGGTATATATATGATTTGGGGAAGATACTACATAAGTCTATGTTTAAATTTGGATATCTATAAGTATTAGGTACAAACCCCAGGAATAATAGATCAATATGTTTGATATTTTAGGTCAACGGCGTTTCGTGGTCTATTATTTTCTTGGGAGTGCCTTGAATGTACAGAGGAGTGAAATTAATATGAAAAGTTGTAATTCTTTCATTGTGGGAGATGCTAATAAGTGTGTTGGGTGTAAGGCTTGTGAAATAGCTTGCTTTAAGGCTCATAATGAATCAGTCACTGTTGGAAATATACAAACACCAATAATTTCTAGAATACATGTTATTAAAGAGAAGGACTTTACAGTTCCAGTTCAATGTAGACATTGTGAAAATGCACCTTGCGCAAAGGTCTGTCCTATAAATGCAATTAAAAATGAAGATAATGCAATAATAATTGATGAAGAAATTTGCATAGGTTGCAAAGCATGTGCAGTAGCTTGCCCGTTTGGAGCTATTGAAATGGGAACTAAATATAAGGCTGGAAAAGCAGTCATGCAAAATGTGCAGAAGGAATTATTTGAAGAAGCATTAGAAGAGAAAGAAACAAAGGTTGCATATAAATGTGATCTATGTAAGGAACAAGGTGAACCAGCTTGTGTAAAAGCATGTCCTAAAAATGCTCTTAAATTATTCGATGTCATAGAAGAAAAAAGAATAAGGAACATAAGAGCAGTAAGTAACTTAAACTTATAAAAGAAAGGAATTTAGTTTATGGATATTGGTTTTGTAAATATTGATAAAGAGTTATGTACTGGTTGTCAGCAATGTGTTGAAGTCTGTCCTGTAAATGCAATACAAGGTAAAGTGGGACAACCTCAAGAAATTGATTATGATGTTTGTGTTTCTTGTGGACAATGTATACAGGTATGTAATTCTTATGCGTTTGAAAATAGAGAAAACAGCCATGTAATAGAAGAGAAAAGAAGAGATAGAGGCTTACTTGAAAGTGTAAAGGAGCCAGTGTTTGCAGCCTTTAATAAAGGGAATGCAACTAAGGTGAAAGAGGCTTTACATAATGAAGAATTATTTACTATAGTTCAATGTGCACCAGCTGTAAGAGTTTCTTTAGGTGAAGAATTCGGACTTAAAGCTGGTAGTTTAACAGCTGGTAAAATGGCAGCAGCATTACGAAGATTGGGCTTTAACAGGGTTTACGATACTAACTTTGGTGCGGATTTAACTATAATGGAAGAAGGCAGCGAGATTATAAAAAGGGTAACAGAAGGTGGGAAATTGCCGATGTTTACTTCTTGTTGTCCTGCCTGGGTGAAATTTATGGAACAAAGCTATCCAGAGCTTTTAAATCATCTTTCAAGCTGTAAATCACCACAACAAATGGCTGGAACAATTTTTAAAACTTATGGTGCTAAAATAGATAAGGTTGATCCTAAGAAAATATATAATGTAGCTATAATGCCATGTACTTGCAAGCAATTTGAATGTGATAGAGAAGAAATGCAAGATAGTGGTTTTAAGGATGTAGATATAGTTATTACTACAAGGGAATTTGCTCAGCTTATAAGAGATAATGAAATAGATTTTAAAAATTTAAAGGATGAAGAGTTCGATTTACCACTTGGAAGTTATACTGGAGCTGGCAATATTTTTGGAGTAACTGGTGGTGTAATGGAAGCTGCACTTAGAAGCGGCTATGAGATGCTTACAAAGAAATCTATTCCTAATTTAGAACTTAATTTTGTACGAGGCAGTGAAGGCATTAGAGTTGCAGAAGTGAAATTGCCAAAGATAACACTAAAGGTAGCAGTGGTTTCAGGTTTGAAAAATGTAGTTCAAATACTTGAAGATATAAAAGAAGGAAAGTGTGACTTTGACTTTATTGAAGTTATGACTTGCCCAGAAGGTTGTGTAAGTGGTGGTGGACAACCTAAGTTTATCTTGGATATAGATAGAAGAAATGCCTTGGTAAGTAGAAAAAAAGGTATCTATAAACATGATTCTGAACTTGAAATAAGAAAATCTCATGAAAATCCTTTTATAAAAAAATTATATGAAGAGTTTTTAATAGAACCTCTTGGTGAAAAATCTCATCATCTACTACATACAAAGTTTGTTTCAAGAAAGAAGGAGGAAATATAAATGAATAATTTTGTTATAGCAAATCCAAAAAGGTGTATAGGATGTAGAACTTGTGAAGCTGCATGTGTTGTTGCACATTCTGAAGAAAACATACTTGTACAAAGTAAGGATAAGGTTAATTTTAATCCTCGTTTAAAAGTTATTAAAACTGCAGATGTAAGTGCTCCAATTCAATGTAGACATTGTGAAAATGCTCCGTGTGCTAATGCATGTCCAAATGGTTCGATTATAAATAAAGACGGGGTAGTGTTAATAAATAAAGATACATGCATAGGCTGTAAATCTTGCGCAATAGTTTGTCCTTTTGGTGCCATTGATATAATAGTTGAACATAAAGCTGGAGAGAAAGTTATTCAAAAGGGCTTAATGTGTGATAAAGACGGAAAGTTAGAACATAAAGAAAGATTAGTTGCAAACAAATGTGATTTATGTATAGGTAGAGAAAATGGTCCTGCTTGCGTAGAGGTATGTCCTACAGAAGCATTAAGATTAGTTGAATCTAAAATTATAGATGAAGACATTTCGGAAAAGAGAAAAAATGCTGCAGCTAATTTAGTAAATATATTATAAGTGTATGAATGTAGATGTTTTTAAAACAGCAGTAATACTTGCAGGTGGAAAAAGTTCACGAATGGGCTTTGATAAGCAGTTTTTGAGAATTAATGAAGTAAGAATTATGGAAAAGTTAATTCATGAGCTAAGTAAAGAATTTGAAGACATAATTATTGTCACAAATAAGCCAGAAGAGTATAAAACAGCAGAAAACGGAATAAGAATAATTAGCGATGAAATAAAAGAAATTGGTCCTCTATCTGGAATTTATGGTGGGCTTAAAGAAAGTAAGAGCAAATATGTATATTTTATAGCTTGTGATATGCCTAATGTAAACTTAAAGTATATTAAGTATATTAAGAAAGTGCTTACAAATAGTAAAGCAAATGCTTGTGTTGCTAAAAGAGAGGGTAAACTTGAGCCGTTTAATGCTTTTTATTCTGTAGATATACTGCCTGAAATTGAAAAACTTATAACACTTAATAGAAGATCTATAGCGGGATTAATTGATATTATAGAGCCTATTTTTATTGAAGAAAATGTTCTGAAAAAATATGATTATTCTTTTGATATGTTTATAAATCTCAATTCAAAAGAGGATTTAGAAATATATATAGATAAACAACTTTGACTCTAGAATTGTGTAATAACTAACAGAAATCAAATACATTTTTATTCCACAGGACTATGAAAATTGCGCTGAAAGCACTAAATGAAAGCATGCACCTACATTAGCATGCTCCCGCTTTCAGCGTGACAAGCTAATATGGAACAAGCTTCCATTAAGTGCTTTTTGCAGCTAATTTTCAAATGCCTGTTTCACAAAAATGTATCTGATTTCTAGAAAAGACATTGATTCTAGATTCAACAAATATATGTTTATCTGTTGAGCCTAGGAGGATGCTTGTTTATCTATATAATAAAAATAAGAAGTAAGCACATGAAAATAAATAACGAGTCTCAAATATCCTTGCAAGCGGACTTGTTATTTATTTGATTATGCCGGATAGTAAGAAATAATGGAACTGAAAGAAAATAGACAAGAATCTGACTGGATTATTTTTTGAGGTTCCATAAGCTGGAGGAAAATTATGTTTGATTCGTATGGCAGAAAGATAAATTACTTGAGAATATCAGTCACAGATTTGTGTAATTTAAGATGCAAATATTGTATGCCTGAAAAAGGAATAGATAAGATGTGGCATAAAGAGATTCTAACTTTAGAAGAAATAGAAGCTATTACTCAAAGCTTTGTTGAATTAGGTGTAGATAAAGTTAGGATAACTGGGGGAGAGCCTTTAGTAAGAAAAAATATTTTAAAGCTAATTGATGGTATAGGTAAAATAGGCGGAGTTAGGGATTTAGCTATGACTACCAATGGAATTCTATTAAAGGATTATGCTAAAGATTTAAAAAACGCAGGTCTTAATAGACTTAATATAAGCTTAGATACTTTAAATGAAGAAAAATATTCACAGATAACTAAGGTAGGGAAGATCAAAGATGTACTTCAAGGTATTGAAGCAGCTAAAAAGAGTGGGCTTACTCCAATTAAATTAAATGTAGTTTTAATAAAGGACTTTAATGAAAATGAAATAGAAGACTTTATAAATTTAACAAAATATGAGGATATAGAAATAAGATTTATAGAACTTATGCCAATAGGTACTCTAAAGCATTGGTCATCTAATAAATATATTTCTAATGATACAGTTTTAGAAAAGATGCCAGAATTAATAGAAATAGAATCAGCAGATATTTCTTCTCCAGCAAGATATTATAAACTTCCAAATGCAAAGGGGAAAGTCGGGCTTATTAATCCTATATCATGTAAGTTTTGCGGAAATTGCAATAGAATAAGATTAACAGCAGATGGAAAACTAAAGTCATGTCTTCACTCAAACTCTGAAGTGGATTTAAAGAAATTGCTTAGAGAAGGTAAAGATATTAAGACAGTAATTACTGATACTATTAAAAGCAAACCCAAAGAACATGAATTGGAGAACGGAAATTATATTAATAGAGAAATGACAGCAATTGGAGGTTGATTTTATGGAATTTACTCATTTTAATGAAAAAGGAAGAGCTCATATGGTAAATGTGAGTGAAAAGGATGAGACAAAGAGAGTTGCTATTGCAAGAGGATCAATTAAAATGAAAAAGGAAACTGTAGATTTGATAAAAGATGGCCTTATTAAAAAAGGTGATGTTTTATCAGTTGCCCAAATTGGCGGAATAATGGGCGTAAAAAAAACCTCGGATTTAATCCCTATGTGCCATAATATTTTTATAACAGGATCTGATATAAATTTTAATATAGGTGAAGAAGAAATAGAGATTGAAGCAACAGTTTCAACAGTTGGGAAAACAGGCGTTGAAATGGAGGCATTAACAGCTGTAACAACTGCAGCCCTTACTATATATGATATGTGCAAGGCTGTTGATAAGGATATGGTAATAGAAAATGTTCGATTAATAAAGAAAACCGGTGGAAAAAGTGGAGAATATGTAAGGGAGATTTAAATAAAATTATGGCTAAAGTATTATCAATAAATATTAGTGAAAAAAAAGGTGTTATAAAAACACCTATAAAAGAAGGAATTTTCATAGAAGAGCATGGCTTAAAAGATGATGCCCATGCTGGAAAATGGCATAGGCAGGTAAGCTTATTAGCTCAGGAAAGCATAGATAAAATGATTAAAATGGGCATAAGCGACTTAGATGCAGGAAAATTTGCAGAAAATATAACAACTGAAGGTATTGTTCTTCATGAATTGCTCGTTGGGACAAGGCTAAAAATAGGAGAAACAGTTCAAGAAGTGACACAGATAGGAAAAGAATGCCATAAAGGTTGTGCTATAAAAAATCAAGTTGGTACGTGCATTATGCCAACAGAAGGAATCTTCACAAGAATAATACAAGGCGGAGTGATTAGATCAGGAGATTCTATAGAAATTTTATAGAGGCTAGGCATCAGATAAAAAGGCAAAGGAATTTATGCAAGAATATTGAGAAAAGCTAAAGCAAACTCATTTGCCTAAGGAGATCGTTATTTTGAATTTTGCGGACAAGGAGTTAATATCCCTTGTATCCACATTAAAAACCACTACCATTTGTAAGAGACTTGAATAGCGTCCTACAGATGGTAGTGGGTTTTTATGAGTAAGGTATTCAATTTTTAGTCTTTTTTCCTAAATAAAATCAAAACACCTATGACAATAAATATTATAGGAATGAAGTATTGAGAAGCATAAGATCTGATATATTTGTAAATATCGCTATCTATAAAAACTTGATTTAAGATAGATAAGATTCCAAGAATAATTAAAAAGGAACCTAATATTACCCAACCTTGTCTGTTAATTCTTTCGTTCCATGTAGGAGTTACGCTGTAAGAATTTTCTGTGTTAACGTAATTTTTAAAAATAAATTCAGAATCAGGCACATATTCTCCACGTTTTATTTTGCTTGAAACAGCAAATGTATCAAAGAAAGTATAAAACCATATGCAAATTTTAATTAAATGAGATAAGAACCCAAGTCCTATAAAAGATAAAATAGGTCCAATAAGCATATATAAGAATAAAACCTGAACTCCTTTTTTGATTAGCCCATGATACATATATCCAACGCCAGGAATACAGGCAGTTACAAAAGTAAGAAAACTATTTCTATTGTTCATATTTTCACTCTCCTAATTGTTTTATAAAATTAATAATAGAATGTTGGTTAATTTCAGTAACTACAGCTTTGTCAAAAAAACGTGATTCAAAGTTTGTAATGTGTACCTGAAGACTAGTAATACTAAGAAATATAATAAATAAACCCGCAGCAATTAAAGCATAGGAAGGGATTAGATTATTTCTTTTAGAATCAGGAAGCTGCTTTTTATGAAGTTTTTGCATTAGTTTTTTATTATAGTCATCAGATGCAGTTATATTTTTAAAGGAATTAATAATTATAGTATCAAGATTATCTCTTTTGTTCTGCATAAAATGGAACCTCCGTTTCAATAATATTTTTTAATTTGTTTTTAGCTCTATAAATTCTCCCTTCAATTGTTTTTAAAGGTAAGTTTAATATATCTGCAATTTCTTTTTGAGTTAATCCAATATAATAATATAGTACAAGCGGGGTTTTCAAATTTAGCGGCAGAGATTGAATGCTTTGCCGTATAAAATTTTGCTCGTCTATATCCTGAGTAGATTCCTTAGAAAAGATAAAGAGACCAGTTAAAAAATTCTTAATGCTTCTTTTTCTTGTATAATCTATACATTTTGAAGTTGTAATTTTGTATAAATAAGTAGAAAAGGAACTCTCTTCTCTAAATTTATCAATATTATTAAATACGCTTATAAAAACCTCTTGGGATAAATCTTCTGCCTCATAATAATCAGAGGTATAGGAATAGCATAAGGAGAGAATTCTTTTTTTATAAACGTCTACCATGTAAATAAAAGCATTCTCATCTTTGGTTTTCATTTTTTCAACGAATTCTTGCTCCTCCATTTCTTCACTCTCCACTATTTATTCTAATGGTTCCATTATTTAATTTAGCTTTAACTATGCCCTGACCAGTACCGATATTTTTAGAAATTCCAGAGTTGACTCTTTTTTCATCATTTATTTTGCATGTACCATGGTTTATATCTGTATTGATTGATAAGTTTTTATCTTTTGAGTCTAAAGAGATTGAACCATTATTCATAGAAACATCAATGTTTTTACATAAATTATTATTTAAATCTATTTTACCATTTTCTAATTTTAGAGACGAATTAGGAATGTCACCTTGTAAATCAAATTTTCCATTAGATGCATTTATATTTAAAGCATCAAGTCTTATATCACTATTACTATCTACATTAAGGTTAGCCCCCTTTATAGAAACATCATATCCTTCAGGTAAATAGATAGTGGCTTTAATTGAGTCTATACCATCATCTACAATTTTTAGTGTGTAACCATTTGAATCAGTTATTGGATTCAATTCATAATCCTTTGAAGCATTATCTTGCTTTACATATAATTCAGTATCTATAGTTATTTTATTGTCAGTTGCTTTTTCTATATTCAGTTTACCATTTACTGTTTCAAAATTTAGGTTACTACCAATAGGATCTAAAGTGATTTTTTTATCAATAGATTGTAAGTTTTTACTTGTAAAGATATTATCAAAGAAATTTGTATCTAAATTAAAGGAAGAATTACTTTGTTTTATATTATTAAAAATGTCTATAGATATATTTGTGAAAAAGAAAACTATTATTATAAGAAAAACGAGACCACTTATTCGTATTCTTTCATTTTCTTTTTTGACTAAAGTGTAATACAAAATTTCTATACCTATTAAGATAATAATTATTGGCCAAAATTTTATGAGTTTTCTTCCTAAATCTGGATTGTTAGAATTAATCATAATCCAAATGCCTAAAAGTATAAAACAGATAGCAGAAGTTGTTGTACCTATTTTTCGCATATAAAAATCCTCCATGAATTTTATTTTCATATATTTAGACGTAAGATGTAGATGTAATCCCACGTTTAGAATAAAAAAAATAAATATATATAGAATACACCTTTGCCAATACCTATATAGATTATATATAGGAGATATGGATGGAAAAAATTATTACGAATGAAATTGTTAAAAGCTTGTAATCTAATGAAATAATGACTTTCTATGAAAAAATAAAAATATCATAGGAGGCTTTTTAATGTCATGAAAAAGAAGGAAATAGAATAAATGATTATGAAATGGTGTCAAATTGATAGAAGAAAAGCTTTGAAAATGATATAATAGCAGTAAGAAATTAGAGGAAGCTAGGTGAGTATTTTATGTTGTATCATGCATCGGGAGAAGTAGTAGAATTTCCAGAAGTAAGAAAAAGTAAATATACTAAAGATTTTTCATGGGGATTTTATTGTACAAATAATTTTGAACAGGCTAAAAAATGGGCTAAAAGAAATAGAGAGCATGCTACAATTAACTATTATACTTACAGAGAAAATAAGAATTTGAATATATTAAAATTTGAAAAGATGACAGATGAATGGCTAGATTTTATTGCAGCTTGCAGAAAAGGAAATATTCATGATTACGATATAGTAGAAGGCCCAATGGCTGATGACACTGTTTGGAATTACGTAAATGATTTTTTAGCTGGTGAAATTACTAGAAGTATTTTTTGGGAGTTAGCAAAATTTAAATATCCTACTCATCAAATTAGTTTTCATACATTGAAGGCATTGGATTGTCTTAAGTTTGAGAGGAGTGAAATTATAAATGAATGATGTTGAAAAAGATAATTTATTTTACGTTTGCTCGCTTATAGAGTATATAGGAAGGAAAACTAAAAATAGAAGATCAACTATAGTAAAAATGATAGGAAAGAAAGAACTAGAAAGACAGTTAGAACTTGCAGAAGTTAATCATTGCTTATCATTTGAGGAAGTGTCAGATGAGATAATAGAAGAGTTTGATATTAAAGAAGGTGATTTTGATTCAGTAGGTTTGTGCAAATATACTGTTCCAAGTTTTCAAGCTATAGGTAAAGAATATCAGAGATTAATAATCGATGTTCTTTCAGAAGAAAATAATGTGATAGATGTGCTATATTCGGTATTTGAATCATTTATTAGTGATGAAATATCAGACTTTAACTCATCGGTATATTATAGTAGTCCAGAATATTTGAAGTATTCTTATTTAGAAGGCAAATTATTAGTATGATCGGAAAGATGATTTTAATAAAAATTGTATGATTTGATTTATGAATAAATCATTTTGATTTTATATTCTAGATATAGTAATTGCATTTGAACAAGAATCTTTGATGTTTTTTTATAAGTCAGTATTATTATACTATTATTAGAATACGTGGATTAAAGCTTGTATCATCTAGCAAAAATTATATTAAAGGATTAAAAACATTAGGATTACATGATTTTTAATTTTATTGTGGTGCTTATTTATAATTGAAATTGAATCTATTTTTAAAGTTAATATTACAAACGGTGTAGAGCTGTCAAAATGAAACTCATGAAGATTTATAATTTAGATTTTCGTGGGTTATTTTATTTACGGGTTTTGGCGTTAAAACTTTTCTTTCATTTATGTTATACTAATTATAATTAATATTTAGGAAATTATGGGTTTGTATTACAAATAAGGTTGTTAATATCAACTTAAACACGATAGGAACAAAAGGATATCTTTAGAGTAATGAGCAAATTTCCAGAAATTATAGATAAGTCATTATAAGTTGGACTTATATTATAAAATATATCGCAACTAGAAATAAGAATTATGCCTTTGTGAAATGTTCACTTAAAAACTGGAACAACAGTATAATCATTATTTCCGGGAGCTATATACATAAGTTCAGATATTAGTTGATATCTCTATGCTTAGAAGAAATTTAAAAGATCTAAATGAAGATTTTAGTTGAGAATATTTTTATTATATTTATATTATGGATAAGGGGTATAACATGAACCAGTTTGATGAGCTATTGTGGAAAAATGAAATAGAAACAAATAAAACAGTGTCAAAGGCGATGCGTATTGTTTTGTATTTTTGTTTTGCAGCAGGATTTTTAAATTTAATTCATGTATTTGATGCCGTGCAGAATGTTATGGTAAAAATGAATGCATTACTTATAATTCCTCTTTTGCTGCCAACAATTTTAGTAGATATATTTGAACTTAAGAAACCATGGATAAAGTATTTGATACTTACTTGTGCTGTGATTTCCACAGGAATATGTTATACATTATTAACATTTCAAACAGTTTTAATGTTTGTTATTCCAACAATATTAGCATCTATGTATTTTAGAAAGAAACAGCTTATAGTAGTAATTATTGAATCAGTATTTAATATATTAATAGCCCATTTACTTAGCTTTTATTTTTTGATGGAACCATGGGTTGAACCCTTTACTGGATTAAAAAATATAATGCTATATGGAGCTGTGCCAAGAATACTTCAATATTTATGCTGTGGAAGCTTGTTTTATATATTATGTAATCGTACTTCTGGACTCATGCTTAATTACCATAAGTTTATAAAAGATAAAGAGGTTTTTGAACTGGAAAAATCCATTGCTCTGCAGAAGATAAAATATGAGGAGCGGGAGCAGGTAAGCAGAGATATACATAATAGCGTTGGTCATACAATAATGGCGGCGATTATGAGCTTGGATGCGGCAGAAGCAGTCTACAATATGAATTCTAAAAAAGCAATGGAAAAAATAAAATTTGCTAATATAAGAATGAGTGAGAGTCTTGAAGCTATTAGAAAAGCAGTACGTGGGGTAAACACAAAAGAAAATGGACAAACCATAGAAGATGTGATGAAATTAATAAATGTAAATATTAATAAATTAAAAGAGGATTTTAATATTAAAATAAGAGCCAAAATCGATTATAGTGAACAGCAATTAAAAACGCAGAGTATTTATATCGAAAGAATTGACTTCTTAATAGGAGCATTGCAGGAACTAGTTACAAATAGTGTAAAGCATGGAAATGCAACGGCTATTATTGTTATTGTAAATGTGGATAGAAATAATATAAATATAATAGTTCAGGACAATGGAACAGGTATAGAGAGTATGAGAAATTATGAGGAATTATTGGGCTCTGGATTTGGAATTAAAAAAATTAGAAACCACTTAATTTCTATAGGTGGGATTTTAAAAATAGAAAATCAAGAAGGACTTCTGGTAATGCTAAAAATTCCAACAAGAGCAGGTGATAAGAATGAATAAAATCAGAATATTGATAGTAGATGATGAAAAACTTCTTTTAGAAAGTCTTGAATTAATCTTATCTATGAATGAATCTTTTGCAATAACAGGATTAGCACATGATGGAAAAGAAGCATTAGATATCTTAGAGAAAGAAGAAGTAGATATAGCATTAGTAGACTTAAATATGAAAGGAATGTCGGGACAGGAATTGATATTAAAGGTAAAAGCAGCATATCCTAAAATGAAAATACTTGTTTTGACCACTTTTTATGATGAAGAAAACATTGTGAAGGCAGTGATACATGGGGCAGATGGATACTTATTAAAAGATGCAGGAACAAAAGTTATTGTCCAAGGAATTTTTAATGTTATGAATGGTCAAAGCATGCTTGATAGTAAAGTAATGACTGCATTAGCAAATATAATGTCAAAATGCTCAAATGAAAATACAGATAAAAACAAATATCATAACGTTGATTTATTAAAAAATTTAACTGAAAGAGAAATAGAGATTTGTCAGTTGCTTTCAGATGGATATACAAATTCTCAAATAGCAGAATTCTTATATATTTCTGAAGGTACAGTAAAAAATTATATAAGTACTATTTATGATAAAACGGAAATAAAGGATAGGACCATGTTAGCATTAAAGCTTGCAAAAATATTTTCTTAATAATTAAACATGACCAGAGTCATATGAAAGTAATGACTCTGGTTACTTTTTTATGAATGATATTTTAGTTATTCTATAGAAAATGAAGAAGAAATGAGGAAAAAGAAATGAAAAGAAATAAATCGGTTAAAGTATTTGGAATTATTTTTGTGATAGCTGCATTACTTATTTTTATTAATCTTATTCCAACTCTTAGATTAAAAACATCAAATATGCATGTTATTGAAGGGAAATGGGTGAATGTTTATTATGAAGATGAAGAGGCGGCAGCTAAGGATGTTTTTCAGTTAGCTAATGCAAGAGCCGGTGAATTAGCTAAAAAATTAGGATTTAGTGAAAAGCAAAATATTAATATTTATATTTACGACCATCAATCTACAATGCAAATGAAAAAATATGGACTAATAGGGCCAATGTTAGGGCTAGACTGGTATATTGGTGACAATATAGGAACGAATGTTATATTGACATCGCCTGCAAATCCAGGAAAGGTTCATGACTATGATAATAATAAACAAGCTGCTTTACATGAAATGGTTCATGCCTATGTAAGTATAATAAATCCACATATTAGATTATGGTTAACTGAAGGAATGGCTTTATATTTGTCCAATGCAGAGCCTTTTTACAAAAGATATGCCTATAATATGCACATTCCAACTTTTTCAGAAATTAAGACTAGCAACCCAGTCAAATTTTCAAAGATGGGAGGTTACACCTTTGCCAATACCTATATAGAGTATATAGATAAAAAATATGGATGGGAAAAATTAATGGAGATAATTAAAACAGAAGATTATGAAACGGTATTTGGAAAATCTGATGAAGATATATACAATGAATGGGTGGATTATATTAAAAATTACTATGAATGAAATAATTAAAAGGTTATGAATGGCTTATAATCTAATTGAGGTTATGGATTTTTAGGAAAAAATAAAAGTATGTTTTCATTTCGGCGAGTTATATGCATAAGTTCAGGTCTTAATTTGTTTATCTACACAGATAAACAAATTAAGAATTTTATTTATACTTTGCAATAAATAACATACTAGAAAGGAGAAACATTTTTATGGAACAGGCATTGAAAATGAGCTGGTAAAAGCTCTTAATTGTAGGTTGTTCCACTAATGCTTGTCACAATGAAATTGGGAGCAAGCTTTAGTGGAACAACCTGCAATTTAGCACTTTCAGCGAAATTTTCATAGTCCTGTGAAATAACAATGTTTCTCCTTTCGGTGGATTATTGCATAAGTCCAAGTTATATATTGTTTATCTATAAATAAATTTAAATTACTGTATTGTTGCAATGTTTTTTAATTTTTCAGTGGAACTAGTTATTTCTCCAATTGAAGCAGTTATTTCTTCTGTAGCAGCAGCCTGTGAATCAGCAGCTAAGCTCGATTCTGATATTTCACTTTCGATATGTAATATTGACTCTTTTATTTGAGACATAATATCTGATATTTTTTTACCTGACTCACTACTAAGTTGCGCTAATTTTTTCATTTCATTTGCAACCACACTAAACCCGCGGCCAGCATCACTTGCCCTAGCAGCTTCTATAGTAGCATTTAAAGCTAGCAAATTAGATTGAGAAGCAATGTTTTGAATTGATATAAGAATTGAATCTATGTCTTCTAACTTTTTATTAGTAGCTTTTGTATAATTTACTACGTTAGTTATGGTTGATGCCAATTTTTGAGAAGAACTTGCTATTTCTTCAAGACCTGCATTAGTTTGTTCCATAGAATTGAAAATGTTTTCTGAAGAATCCTGAATAATTGCCTGCTTTTCAAGGCTTTTTGCAACACCAACAGCTCCAAATACATTCCCATTATCATCAATAAGTGGATAGCATATACCCTGGAATACAAATCCAAATATTTCTTTTGGTAAAATATTTGAAGTAACTTTCTTAGTCCTCATAGCTTCTAGATATGGATCACCTTCTTGTATCATATCGCCTACACTTAATTTCATTGGTATTTTTTCATTAGGATAATAAGCTATAAATTTTTCAGTATCTGTAATTGATATGGCAATGTCTTCTCGAAGCATGTCTTTAAGTAATGGAAGTACATCTTTTAGTGAGTTAATTATTTCTCTGTTCATATTATCTCCCCTTATAATTAATTAGTTATTTCATATTATACAACATAATTATACAAATTCCATAAATAGTGTAATAAAATGAAATTTTTTGTATAAAATGCAGAAATATTAGTTTTACATATAGATAAACTAATTATAAGTTAGATTTACACCAAGAAATATATCTCAACTAGAAATAAGAATTATGCTTTTGTGAAATGTTTCATTAGAAACTGGAATAACAGCATAATACCTATTTCGGCGATCCATATACATAAGTTCAGCTCTTAGTTGGAATATTTACATATGATGCATTATTTGAAGTTCCATTAAATAGTCATACTTTGAGGAAACCGATAAATCTACCATCTTAGAAACTAAAAAAGCTGTATCATCAAGTTTCATATTTTTTATATCAGCATATTTAGTTATGTTGTTTATTGCGGACATAGCATTTTCTTCTGAATAAATAAAGCTTTGATTAATATAACGACCTTCACGCAAATTTTTAAATTTTAGCTGAGGAATTTTTTTCTCAGAGAATACACCGAAACCTTTGACATTTAAATTTTTAGTCTTCATATATTCTGATAAGGAGAATAATAAACACATAGTATTATGTTCTGTAATATCTATATTAGTTATATTAGTGATATGTCTATTTACATATTTATCGATATCATAAATAGATGTGTTGAGCTCAAGATAATAAAAGTTTCTGCTCATTAGATATTGCTCATATATTTCAGTTTTTTTGGGAGATTTTTTCAATTCTTTTATATCAGATATCATACTATCTGTAAGCTGCTTTGAATATTCGATAGCAGCTATCTTTTTATCAAGCTGTTCTTTGTGAGACTCTAAAAATGTTAATAGTTTATCATAATCCTTATTCTCATCAAGTATATTTTTGATATCTTCTAATGGAATTAACAGAGTTTTATTTAAATATCGAATCACATCGATTATAAAAAGTTGATCATAACTAAAATATCTATACTTAGTGTCTGGTGAAATATAGCACGGTTTTAGCAAATTTAAATGGTCATAATGACGCAATATCTTAGTTGATATATTCATATAGCGAGATACTTCTCCGATTGTATATAGATTTGTCATTTTTTTCACACTCCACTATTGACTTTACCATTATGGCAACGTTTATATTAATAGTATAAAGTAACTTTTGTACAAGAGTCAAGAAAATTGGAGGTTAACATGAGTAGTATAAAAGTCATAATAGATAACATAGAATTATGCGCTGATGAAAATAAAACAATTATGCAAGTAGCTGAAGAGGCTGATATTTATATTCCACATCTTTGCCATCATCCAGATCTTCATGATGTTGGAGGATGCAAATTATGTGTAGTTGAAATATCAGGAAAAAATGATATACAAACAGCATGTACCACAAAAATTGAAGAAGGAATGGTTGTTAAAACAAAATCGGAAAAACTTGATGAGATGAGAAGATTATCAATGGAACTGATGCTTGCTAACCATGTAGACGATTGTACTACATGTCCAAAGTATTTAAAATGCGAATTGCAATCATTAATTCAATATTTAGGTGTCAGTACTTCAAGATTAAGAAGAACTCTTAATGCAGTTCCTGTTGAAACAGAAAACCCATTAATTATTAGAGATTTAAACCGATGTGTAGCATGTGGCAGATGTGTAAGAGCATGCCATGATATCAGAGGTGTTGGAATTTTAGATTATGATAAAAATGAAGAAGAAAGAATTTATGTTGGAGTTAAAAATGGATTATCATTATCAGATGCAAACTGCCGTTTTTGTGGGGCTTGTGTTGAAGTATGTCCAACAGGAGCTCTTCAAGATAAAAAAGGGGTATTCAAAGATGGAAATAGAGATGATGTATTAGTTCCATGTAAGCATGAATGTCCAGCAGGAATTAATGTGCCTAAATATGTTCGTTACATAAAAGATGGAAATTTCGATGAAGCAGCAGCAGTAATTCGCGAAAAAGCACCATTTCCTAAATCATTAGGTCTTGTATGTATGCGTTTTTGTGAATCTGCATGTAGAAGAAAAGATATAAATGGAGCAGTTTCAATACGTGAATTAAAAAGATTTGCAGCTGAAACTGATTCTTATAAGTGGAAAGATAAATCATTTAAAAAGGATAAAACTGATAAGAAAGCTGCAATTATTGGATCAGGACCAGCAGGGCTTACAACAGCTTACTATCTTGCAAAACTTGGACATGCAGTAGATGTATATGAAAAGCTCCCAGTGGCAGGAGGAATGCTGTCAGCAGGTATTCCAGATTATAGACTTCCTAAAGAGGTTGTAGAATCTGAAATAGATGTAATTCGTGAAGCAGGAGTAAATATTATTACAAACAGCAAGATAGGATCTTTAAAAGAATTAAAAGAGAGTTATGATGCAGTTGTAATTGCTATAGGAACAGATAAAGGTGTAAGGATTCCAATCCCTGGGTCTGATTTGAAAGATGTATATGTAAATATTGATTTTTTAAGAAGAGATTTGATAGATATAGACATTGAAATGAAGAAATCAGTTGTTGTTTTAGGTGGAGGAAACGTAGCATTCGATTGTGCAAGATCAGCAAAGAGATTAGGAGCTGAAAGTGTTGCAGTTGTTTGTTTAGAAGGAAAAGGAAACATGACTGCTAGCGATGAAGAAATCGAAGAAGCAATTGAAGAAGGAATTCAAATTTACAATAGCAGAACTTTTGTAAAAATTGAAGACAATAATGGGAATGCTTCTGGGATAGTATGTCAGGAAGTTGAAGATTTCCACTTTGATGAAAATAAGAAATTAATATTAAATATCAAAGAAAACTCAGAACATTTAATCAAAGGTGAAATGATAATTTTTGCAACAGGCCAAAGAGCAGACCTTGGAGCATTTGAAGAAATTGAGCTTAACGGAAGAGGTCTAGTAAATATTGACGATTGTTATAAAACTAATGAGGATGGAATTTTTGCTGTTGGAGATGCAGTGACAGGAACAGCATCTGTAATTCAGGCAATAGCAGGAGCAAGAAAAGCTGTATCAAGTATTGATAAATATTTAGGTGGAGATGGAGTTATAGATGAAGTCTTATCATCTGAACAGCCTTTAGATCCAATGATAGGAATGGAAGAAGATTTTGCTAAAAAGGAATGCAGTAATTATAAATGTGTCCCAGTAGATAAAAGAATAAATAATTTTAACTTAATGACAGTGGGATTTGACACAAAAACTGCACAATGTGAGGCTTCTAGATGTCTTCAATGTGATTTGCGTCCAAAACTTACAAAGGCAAAATTCTGGACTGAATATAAGGTGAAGTAAAGGTGGTGAAAAAATGCTAGCAGAAAATATAAAAATATCAGGACATGGAATAAAAAATACTAATCTTATAGATAGATGGCAAAGCAGGAAATGGAAGGAATTAGCATGTCTTTTTATTGAAGATAATAGTCAAAGTGAAAATATAAGATATTTATTAGAACAGCACATAAGCAAGGTTATTGATGGAATTAAAATATGCCAAAAGGAATTAGGGATAGAAAAAGTTAAAATTTATCTTAGTGAATGTTATAGTAATTTCAAAATGCAATTAGAATCATATGAAATAGAAGTAGTGCTAGTTGGGAATAAGAAAGCTTTTGAAAAAGATGTATTTAATGAAATAACATTAGTACATAATGCAGAAACAATATATGCCCTTAAGAATTCATTTGAAGAAAATTATATCCCTAAAAAGATTATTTCAATAGCTGGAGATGTTAGAAATCCTGGAATCTATGAAATTCCATTTGGAACATCTTTAAGGAAAATTATAAGTGAATATGGTGGCGGAACTCAATCTGAAAAAGCAATAAAGTTCGTGCAGGTAGGTGGAAATACAGGTGCTGTTTTCACAGAAGAAGAATTAGATACTCCATTCTTATATTCAAGTTTAATGGGAAATGGGACAATGGTAGAAGTATCAAAAATAGAAGTTTATAACGTAGATACTTGTGTTGTGAATTGGGTAACTGAAAAAATGTTAGATAATAGCAAAGAGACCTGCGGGAAATGTGTATATTGCAGGGAAGGGATTTACCAATTATACAAAATCATTAAGGATGCAACTGAAGGAAAAGGAAAAGAGAGTGACATTAGTTTAGCTATCCAGTTAGGTGAAACAATTAAAATTGGGACTTTGTGTGATTTTGGAAGAAGTGCTTCTAATCCATTATATACAGCTATTAATAAATTTAGAGATGAATTTGAAAAGCATATTGATAGAAAAATTTGTAGTACACTAAATTGTATAGCTTATGCTAATTATTTTATAGATCCAAAGGTTTGTAATGGGTGTGGCGATTGTATAGATTGTCCTGAAAAAGCAATCAAGGGTGGAAATAATTTGATTCATATAATTGATATGGATTTATGTAACAAATGCATGAAATGCGAAGAGAGATGCAGCGTAAAAGCAGTAAAAAGATATGGCTCAGTAAAGCCTAAATTACCATCAGAACCAATAGAAGTTGGAAGTTTTGATGACGGTGCCTTAGGCGAAAAGAAAGGCCTTGGACTTGGAAGAAGACGAAGAAAATAGCTCATAATCAAAATTAATATATATTTTTAATCATTAATTAAATTTAGGAGGTAACAAATATGCGTGAAATGGAATCAGATGTAATTATCGTAGGTGGAGGAGCATCAGGACTTGCAGCAGCAATTGCAGCTGCAGAACAAGGAGCTGAAGTTATAGTATTTGAAAAAGCAAATACTACTGGTGGATGTGCTAATATGGCAATGGGTCTTTTAGGAGTAGAGACTAAAATGCAAAAGGAAAGACTTGTTGATTGCACAAGAGAGGGAGCATTTCAAAAATTCATGGATTATACTCACTGGCGCTCAGATGCAAGGCTTGTAAAAAATTATATTTATAAATCAGCAAGTACAATTGAGTGGCTAGAGGCTATGGGTGTAAAATTTGCGCTACCATCAAAATATTTCCCAGGTTCAGAAGCAACTTGGCATATTGTTCAGCCAAAGACAGGAGCACCTGGACTTAGAGCAGCTGCAACAATGATTAAAGCAATGACAGACAGAGCAGAAGAATTAGGTGTTAAAATCTGTTTAGAATCACCAATTCAAAGTTTAATAAAAGATGATGGTGAAGTTATAGGAGTAGTTGCAAAGGATAAAGATGGTGAAATTGAAGCATATGGTTCAGCTGTAATTATTGCTACAGGCGGATTTGGAGACAGTCCTGAATTTATTAATAAGTATACAAAATTCGAATGGGGAAAAGATTTATTTTCGTATAGAATTCCAGGACTTACAGGTGATGGAATCAGCATGGCATGGAATGCTGGAGCTGCAAGAGATAGAATGGATATGGAATTAGTTTTCTTTGCACCTAATACAGGTGGATATGCTCCAATTGAACTTCCATTTAGACAACCAAATGTTTTTGTAAATCTAGATGGTGAAAGATTCTATGATGAAGCGGTAGTTGAAAATCCAGTATTCTCAGTTAATGCTATCTGTAGACAAAAAAATAGAACAGCTTTCTCTATTATAGACGAAAGTATAATGAAAGAATATGAGAAAAATGGTTTAGACTTAATCAATGTTGTTACTTCTAATATAAGTATGGATGATTTCAAACAAGAAATGAATGATCTTATTAAAAATGGAAATGATGTTTTATTTATAGCAGATTCAATTGAAGAATTAGCGGAAAAGACAGGAATTGATAAAGAAGGTCTTGCAAAGACATTAAATCAATATAATGAATGCTGTAAATCAACTGATACATTATTTAATAAAAATCCAAAATACCTAAAACCATTAGTTGGTCCAAAATTCTATGCTTTAAAATTTGCTCCAAGTGCGTATGGAAGCTTAGGTGGAATTAAAATCAATTATAAGACAGAAGTAATTGACACAGAAGATAAAGTAATACCAGGATTATTTGCAGCAGGAACAGATGCAAACTCTATCTGTAATCCTGACTATGTATTTGTACTTCCAGGAAATACTCTAGGATTTGCAGTAAATTCAGGTAGAATAGCAGGAGAAAATGCAGTTCAATATATAAAAGAACACTTTACAGAAGAATAGAAAAGCTTAATTGCTTTTGTGGTGGATTTGAAATAGTATAATTCATCTATTATAGATAGGCAACATATAGTTTAGAATCATGTGATGATTTACCGAAATCATAAATATTTTGATTCCGAAAAGCTATGAAAATATCGCTGAAGGTTCTAAGCAGCAGGTTGCACCCACTTTAGCATGCTCCAACTTTCAGTTTGACAAGCTAAAACGGAACAACCTACAGCTAAGAACCTTTAACAGCTCATTTTCAAATGTTTTCTACACAAATATATTTATGATTTGCTTAAAGTTCTAGCAATTTTGTAAATATGTTCATCTAATAAGTTTAATTCTTAAATTGGATATCTATAAGCCCCATGAAAATCTAGAATTTAGATTTTCATGGGGCTTTCTTTTAAAAGATTTATAGAAATACTCTTATTGATAATATTGATTGATTCTGAAATGCCTAGTATTTCTTAAAGTTGAATTTAGCAGAGGCTACATAAAAGGATTGTTGTACATAAGTAGTTAGTAAAAAGTATAAACTCTTAGATAAACATGATAAAAAAGTGAAAATATATGATATTTATTTTGCCACTTCTAGAGGTAAATAAGCGACTTTGTTTGCGAGATCTTATGTTATATAATACAGGTGTAAACGATAAGAGGAAGGAGGAAGAGATTAGATGGATAAAGAAAATAGGATAAAACCTAAGCATCATGTTACACCCAAAACAGGTTTTTTAAATGATCCAAATGGATTGGTACAATTCAAAGGAACATATCATGCTTTTTATCAATGGTTAGAAGAAGTTACACCACAAGGGGCAAAATGCTGGAGGCATTGTATTTCTAAAGATTTAGTTAACTGGGAAGACAAAGGGATAGCATTAAAGCCAGATATGTGGTATGACAAAAATGGATGCTATTCTGGAAATGGAATTGTATTTAATGAAAAAATTTATCTGTTTTATACAGGAAATGTTAGAAAAGAAAATGGAGATAGAGAAACTTATCAATGTTTAGCAACTTCAGAAGATGGAATTACATTTCAAAAACATGGACCGGTTATCTATCTGCCAGAAGGATACACAGCACATTTTAGAGATCCAAAAGTTTGGAAAGACGAAGAAGAAGATATATGGTGGATGATAGTAGGGGCACAGACCAGTGAAAAGAAAGGAAATGTAGCACTTTTTTGGTCAGAAGATTTATACAATTGGAATTATAAAGGCAATTTGCTTCCAGAGACTATGAACTGGGGATATATGTGCGAATGTCCAGATATGATTCGCCTTGGAGAAGAATATATCTTAATTGTCAGCAGGCAAGAGAAGAAGATAGAAAATGGAATAGAAAAAGATAGCTGTCATGCAGTATGGATGAGTGGTGAATTTTCAAAAGAAAAAGGAACATTTACACCACATAAAGAAGGAATTCGAGTAGATGAAGGATTTGATTTTTATGCACCTCAATCTTTTATAGATGAAAATAAACGAACATTATATATGTCTTGGATGGGGGGCGGTGAATATGACTACCAAATGTCACAGTTATCTGTAAACGATGGATGGCTTCACAGCTTTACATATCCAAGAGAGTTCATATATAAAAATAATTGGTTATATCAGAAACCAATTAAAGAATTACAATCTTTAAGAAATGATAAAATTGAGAAACATATAGAAAATGAAGAAATAAGTCTAGAAGTTAGGGATTACTATAAAGAGATGGAATTCATTTTAGATGATGAAAATGAATTTAATTGTACTATATTAGGAGCGCTTAAACTACATTACAATTCCAATGATAAGATATTAAATATTAAAAGACTTAATTGGCTTACAGGAGAATTTGATGAAAAATACTTAAATGTTAACGAAAGTTTAAAAATGCTTAGAGTATTTATTGATAACTCATCAGTGGAAATATTTATAAACGAAGGGGAAAAAGTTATTTCTAGCAGAGTGTATTTTCAGGATAATGATATCCGAATAAATTCTAATGGAAAATTAAAACTAAATTTGTGGAATTACAAGGGGGAAAATATAAATGAGTGATAATTATGAAAAGATCGCTAAAGAAGTTATTGAAGCAGTAGGAGGCGCAGATAATATTATTTCGGCGGCTCATTGTGCTACAAGATTGAGACTTATTCTTAAAGATAGACAAAAAGTTGATGATAAAGTAGTTGAAGAGATTGATAAGGTAAAAGGATTTTTCTTTACTTCAGGACAATATCAAATTATTTTTGGTACAGGGACTGTAAATAAGGTATTTGAACAAGTAAGTAATCTTGGCATATCTGGTACATCAAAATCAGAACAAAGCCAAATGGTAGCAGAACAAGGTGACAATAAATTTAAAAGAGCAATTCGTATATTTTCTGATATATTTGTACCAATCATACCAGCAATGGTTGCTACAGGATTGTTTATGGGACTTAGAGGCGTTTTATTACAACAACAAATATTAGCAATTTTTGGATTAACACCAGAAAGCATTCCTAGTTCATTATTAACATTTACTCAAATATTAACAGATACAGCATTTGCATTTTTGCCAGTTCTTATTTGCTGGTCATCATTTAAAAAGTTTGGGGGAACACCAATACTTGGTATTATGATAGGACTTATGCTTGTTAGCCCATCACTTCCTAATGGCTGGGCAGTAGCTCAAGGAACAGCTGAACCACTTGTGTTATTCGGTCTTAAGATGTCAGGATATCAGGCATCAGTATTACCAGCTTTCTTTGCAGGATTTATTGGAGCAAAATTTGAGATTTGGCTTAGAAAAAGAATATCAGATACATTTGATTTAATACTTACACCATTTTTGACATTACTTGTTACATTGATTTTTGGATTATTAATTATTGGGCCTATTGCTCATGAAATTGAGGTTTCTCTTGTATACGTTGTAACAATGTTATTTACATTACCTCTTGGATTAGGTGGATTAATTTGGGGAGGAATATCTCAATTAATAGTAGTTACAGGAATTCACCAAGCATTAAGTGTTGTTGAAATTCAGATGCTGGCTCAAACAAACTGGAATCTTGTAAATCCTATAGGTTCTTGTGCAATAGCTGCACAGGCTGGAGCAGCATTTGCAGTAGGTATGAAAACTAAGTCTAAAAAAATCAAAGCCTTATCTTTTCCATCAGTAATATCAGCACTTTTAGGAATTACAGAACCAGCTATATTCGGTGTCAATTTAAGATTTGTAAAACCGTTTATAATGGGACTTGTTGGTGGAGGTGTAGGTGGATTTTTAGCTTCACTATTTAAACTTAAAGCCACTGGTATGGGGATATCTGCTTTACCAGGAATGCTTCTTTATTTAAATAATCAATTTCCATTATATATATTAGTAATAGCGATTTCTTTTGGAGTAGCCTTTGCGCTAACATTCATGTTTGGATATAAAGATAAAGAAGAGCAGTAAGAGAGGAAGCTTATGAAAAATGAAGAGATAAAAACCCTGTTATCTAAGATGACATTGGAAGAAAAAATAGGACAATTAACACAAATCAGAACAAGTTATTATTATAATTCTAATACTTCAGCAACAGGAACGGTTTCTAAGCTTAAATTTACAAAAGAGCAAAAATGGATGATAGGAACTGTTTTAGGTAAATTAGATGCAAAGATGATGTTTGAAATTCAAAAAGAATATTTAGATAATAACCGTTTAGGAATTCCGCTACTTTTTATGCATGATATTATACATGGATTTAAGACTATATTTCCTATACCACTAGCGCTTTCATGTTCATGGGATGAGGAATTAATAGAAAAAACTGCAAGAGTTGCAGCAAGAGAAGGCAGTTCTTCAGGATATCAAGCAACATTTTCGCCTATGGTAGATATAGTCAGAGATCCAAGATGGGGAAGAGTTATTGAAAGTTTTGGAGAAGATACTCTTCTCAATAGTATATTTGGAGCAGCCATGGTTCGAGGATATCAAAATGGTGATTTAAAAGATCCAGATACCTTAATTTCTTGTGTAAAACATTTTGCGGCATATGGAGCTGCAGAGGGAGGAAGAGATTATAATACAGTTGATATTTCAGAATGCAGATTGAGAAATGAATATTTCCCACCTTATTATGAAGCTATAAAAGCTGGAGCAAAATCAATAATGTCTTCCTTTAATGTATTAAATGGAATACCAGCTACTGCTAATACATGGCTCTTGCGCAAGATATTAAGAGAAGAATGGGGATATGAGGGTGTCGTGATCTCCGACTGGGGGGCAGTAAAGGAACTAATACCTCATGGCACAGCGGAAAATAGCATAGATGCAGCAAAGTTATCATTAAAAGCTGGAATAGATATTGAAATGGCTACTACAGCATATTTTGAAGCTTTACCAGAACTATGCAAAGATAAGAGTATGGAAAAGCTATTAGATGAAGCAGTGGAGAGAATTCTTTTACTTAAGAATGAGTGTGGATTATTTGAAGATCCATACAGAGGGATTTCTTATGAAAAAGAAAAGCAAACATTGTTATGTAGTGATTTCAGAAAGGCAGCAAGAGAAGCGGCTTCTAAATCTGCAGTGTTATTAAAAAATTCCGATGTATTGCCTTTGGAGCGTAGTAAAAATGTAATATTAATTGGACCATATGCAAGTGGCTCATCAATATTAGGCCCATGGTCTTTAGATGGAGACCTTAATGATGTAATTACAATTGAACAAGGATTAATAAATAAGAATATCAGGCTTGAAGGCGTAGAAACGACATCCTTTAATGAAATTTCGAAAGAAAAATCAGAGGAAATAATAGAAAAAGCTAAAAGAGCAGATGTTATTGTATTAGCATTAGGAGAAGAAGAAGAAAAAAGCGGAGAAGCAGGATGTGTTAGCAATATAACTCTTCCAGAAGCTCAAATAAAGCTTTTACGTTGTATGAAAAAGTTGAACAAGCCTTTGATAGTTCTTCTAATAAATGGTCGTCCACTAGATCTTACTAATGTAATAGAAGAAGCCGATGCAGCTTTAGAGTGCTGGTTCCCAGGAACAGAAGGTGGAAATGCAATTGCAGATATTCTATATGGTGATTATAATCCAAGTGGAAAGCTTACTATGAGCTTTCCAAGAGGAGTAGGTCAAATTCCAGTTTATTATAATAATTTAGCAACAGGGAGACCAAAAGAATTACTTAAGAATGAAAAAAGATATAAGTCCCAATATTTAGATGTCCCAAATGAACCACTATTTCCGTTTGGATATGGGCTTGGATATTCGAAGTTTAAGTATGATAATTTAAATATAAGTAAAAAAGAACTAAGCAAAAAAGAGCGAATATCATGTAGTGTTAATGTTACTAACATTGGAAAGTATATTGGTATAGAAACAGTACAATTGTATATGAGAGATAAAGTTGCAGACATTTCAAGACCAGTTAAACAGCTAATTAAATACAAACAAATTATAATTAATCCTAATGAAACAAAAACTGTAGAGTTTACCATCGATGAAAAAGATCTTCGCTATTGGAATGGTGAAAATCAATATAAAAGTGATGAAGGATTATTTGAATTTACATTAGGAAAGGATTCTTCAGAAGGAACTTCTTTTGAGATTAGATTAATTAATTAGAATTTAAGAATTTCCCTCATTATTTATGGTGAGGGAAATTCTTTAAAAATATTTTTAAGAACTGTTAAAATATATATCTATTTTTTCATGTGACCTATCTTTCGTATATAATATAGTAAAGAGTCTTGAACAACAAATATAGGGAAGAAAAAATGCATAAAACATATTATCTAATGTTGTAGCAAAAAAGATAATTATATTATAAAAATGGAGGATTTATGAAATCAAGACAAGTAATTATGCTTAGAGATTTATTACATAACGAATATGTGCGGCCCAATGAATTTATGGAAAAGTTAGGTATCAGCTTAAGGACTGTCAGGATGGAAATACATGAAATAAATGATATATTAAGACATAAGAATATGAGGATAAATTCATCTTCAGCTAGAGGATATTTTATTCTTAAGGAAGAGAGAACTCAGTTTTATGAATTTTTAAATAATATGATTTTGAGTTTAAAGAAGGTAGAATTGCCAGAAACCCCTGGAGAAAGATTTTTATTTACTTTTATATATTTGACATTTATAAAAGAGCCTATTTCAGTTCAGAATTTAGCAGATATTATGTATGTATCAAAAACGGTAATGATAAAAACTCTAAAGGAAATTGATGAATATTTACGAAATTTTAATGGACTTAATATTGAAAGAACAAAAAAAGGCATCTATTTTCGTGGCAAAGAAAGAAGCATAAGGCATATATTATCTGAAACATTAAATTATAAAACATTTGGATCTATTTTAATGTATAAAGTTTTGAAATTTCAGTTTGGAGAGTCATATAGCAAAATATATGAAATTTTGCAAAAGGGATTACCTGTTATTTTATATAAAAATAATTTGATTCTAATTGATAAATCGGTAGAAGGATTTTTGTTAGATTTATTTATAATGATATATCGTAATAAGGCAGGATTACTTTTAGAATCAGAAACTAATAGACAGTATCCTCAAGTATTTGAAGATATTATGAAGGAAATTGAGGAACTTTTAATTCAAAATGATATTAGAATATCTGAGTGTGATAGAAACTTTTTAAAAGATTGCCTTTTAACTAAAAGAGTATTATATGATGAATGTGTTAAATTGGAGCCAAGAAAAGAAATCGCGGAGTTAACAGAAGAATTTTTATCGATAGTAGATAAAAAATATAATTGTAGCTATTTAAAAAATCCAGAGTTAAAGAAAATGTTAAGCATACATATAGATAAAATGCTTTATCGTTCAGAACAAGGACATTTTGAGCACAATGCATCTATAAGAAATGCAAAGGAATTATATAAGCTTCAAACAGAAATGGCAGATATATTATATAAACTAATTTTTGATAAGTATGGTTATAAGATTCAAGAAGAAGAATTGGGTTTTATTATACTTTATATGGGAGCTTTTGCCCAAACAAAAATAAAAGCAATAATAATAAGTGATATTGGACAAAGTGCAGCTTCGAGCATGGCAAAACAAATCAATAATTACTGTGGTGATAAAATCGAAATTATAGGAAGTTTCTCCTTAAATTATATAAGACAGTATTCCATAGATGTAGATGTGATCTTTACGCCAATACGGTTATTTAATGTTACATTACCAAGTAAAACTAAGATCATTTATATTAACTATGTATTGCAGGAAGAAAATATCAAGAGAATACAGGAATTTTTAATAAACTATCATGGAGGTGTAAATGAAGATTAAACTTATAGCATTGGATTTAGATGGGACAGTATTAAACAGTTGTGGTTATATAAGTGACAAAACTCTTACTGCAATTAAAATGGCGATTGAAAAGGGAGTTCAGGTGGTTCTGGCAACAGGGAGAAGTGTTGGATTAATATGTGATGAAATAAAATCAATAGAGGAAATTACATATGCAATATCTTCAAATGGAGCGGCTGTAATAAATTTAAGAAAAAATGAAATAGTTTTTTCTAACTTTATTACTATAGATATTTTAAAGAAGATAATTGAAATAATTAAGGATTATCCAATCGTTGTTGAGTTTTATTCTAACGGGAATGCTTATATAGATGAAGAGGTTTTTATAAATCCCGTTAAATATGGATTATCAGAAAAATGCTTAAATCTTATGTCAGACAGTCATAATTTAATAAAGAATATTTTTTCGGTAGTTGATGATAGATCAGAATGTGAATGGATAAAATGTGTAGAAAAAATAAATATTCCATTTTTAAAAGATGATATGAAAAATGAAGTATATAATATTTTGTTATCTATAAATGATAAAGTTAAAATAACCTCATCTGTAGAGGATAATCTTGAGATTAACATTCATAGCGCAAATAAGGGGGCTGGTCTGGAGAAACTAACTGAATTGCTAGAAATAGATTTGAAGGAAGTAGCTGCTATTGGAGATAATAATAATGATATAGAGATGCTTCAGATGGCGGGAATTGGCATTGCAATGGGAAATGCAAGTGAAGATATTAAAGCTAAAGCAGATTTCATTACACTAGACAATGATAAAAATGGAGCAGCAGAGGCAATATTGAAAATTTTAGATAAAAATTTGCAATTTAGTTAATGTATACAGTGTAATTATAATTTTTTGAATAATAAAAAAGTCAATAAATAAGAATTAACGGTGCAATAAATATAGAAAAAGAAGCAGTTTATAAAAGGAAGGCTGGAAAATATGTTTAATTTATTTAACAAAACAAAGTTCAAAATAGTCTCACCAACGGAGGGGAAACTAAAGTCAATAACATCTGTAATTGATGAGGTATTTGCTTCTAAAGCTTTAGGTGACGGTTTTGCAATTGAGCCAAAACAAGGCGTTGTGTATTCACCTATAGTTGGTGTAGTATCAATGATTTTTCCAACTTTGCATGCAATAGGTCTAAAAGCAAATAATGGAGCTGAAATTCTAATTCATGTTGGTATTGATACAGTCAAACTTAATGGTAAAGGATTTAAGACATTTGTTAGAGAAGGGCAAAAGATAAAAATAGGTGATAAGCTTTTGGAATTTGATATAGAAGAAATAAAAGATAAAGTTCCATCAACTGACGTAATAGTTATATTTACTAGTGGCGAAATATGTGAACTGGTTAATGGCGATATACAGGTTGATGCAGGACAAGCTAACATAGTCAATATTGTTAAGTAAGGTAATGAGGGATAAAAGTAAAAGTTCTGTGAAATAGGATGCTTATAACGTATATGGAGCTAGATTATGTGTATCGGATTTTAAATATTATGTTTTGGGCTGTAGGTAGATTTGTGTAAAAACAAAATCTATTTACAGCCTATTTTATTGATATATCTTTATTTCTGATTAGGCTTTAGTGCATTTTCAATAGCCTTTAAAATTGTTTTACTGCTATTTGTTGCTCCTGAAATAGTATCTACTTGTAAACTTTGTGCTTTAACTACCATACTTGGAATAACTTCTGCAGGCTTGCCTCTATCGGTTTTATGTTCTAGTAAATCTATATTTTCAATCTTGTGGTTTTTAACTGTAACTGAAACTTTTGCACTAATAAAATTAACATCGTATGAACCAATATATTTTCCATCGGAAATCTTTGATAAATCTACGTTGCTAATTGTTAATCCTTTAATTGTTTTTTGATAATTTCTAACAGAGATTAGATATTTTCCTCCACCGATGATAACTGTGATAACAACAAGACAAACTACACCTAATAATATTTTTTTAACATTTAACATATAAAATACATCCTTTACTTTTTAATAGATTCTAATAAAAGGCTAATTCCATCTTCTGTTAAATTTATATTATTTCTTTTTCGCATAATAATATTTTATCATAAATTTCCAAATTATTGGATTTGAGATTTCAAAGATAAATTATTGTTCCATTTTTTTATTATGATTCAGAATAGCTAGAAATTAGGGAATTAGTTAAGTTCTATACAGTTTATTAGCTTATAGATTGTCTATACATAATATGAAATATTTAATTTATTTTTATGTTCCTTATATGATTCAGTTATAATATGAGTAGTCTGAAAATGAAATAGAATTTGTACAAAAATGATAACAAATATATTTTGATATAACTTATAATCAAAGTGTAAATATTTACAAAGTGGTTAAAGTGTATCATGAAATGGGGGAAATATGAGTTCATATATTTTTGAAACAATTGAACATGAAGAGAAATATCCAGCAAAGGTGTTTGTAACATCAATTGAGCATTCTAGTTTTCATTGGCATTATGATTATGAATTAATTTTAGTTTTGAAAGGATCCTTAATAGTAAATGCAAGCCCCAAGATAACGGTTTTGGAAGCAGGGGATATTGTGTTATTAAATTCAAAAGCAGTACATGAATTACAACGTACTAAGGAAGAGAATTTATGCTTATTTATTCAGATGAATGAGAATTTGTTCAAAAATACAAAAGATGATAATAGATCGTATTATTTTTACTTAAATAGCAAGCTTGATGATAAAAAACCTAAGAACGGATATGATGCATACGTTACTAATGCTGCTAAAATTGGACTTGAAAGTCAGAATGATGAAATATTTAACACTTACCGGGTAAAATCTTTGGTTTATATGTTAATAGCGGACTTATTTGAATTCACATTATATGATATTCATCAAAAAGCTGTAGATTTGAAAGAAACAGAAAACACAGAATTGCTCATGCAGGTAATAAACTTTATACAAAAAAACTGTACAAAAGATACAGTATTAGATGAACTATATAAATTTATAGGCTTGTGCGAGAAATCAGTTTATCGTTTCTTAAAGGCAAACATTGGATTATCACCTAAGGATTTAGTCCTTAGCAGCAAAATAGAAGCTTCTAAATATATGCTTAAGTTTTCAAATAAGTCAATTAGCTTTATAGCAAATGATTGTGGCTTTTATTCTGAAAGTACTTTTTACAGAGCTTTTAAAAAAGAAATAGGTGTGACCCCTTCTGAATACCGAAAAAGTGGGGCAAGTTTAAATGCTGATCCTAATGTACAAGGCTATTTGCGTTTTGATTTTAAAGAATCTATCAATTTATTAGAAAAATATTGTAAAGGAGATATGTAAAAATGAAATGTACTAAATTAAAAAGATTATCTTATACTGAAAAGGCAAAGGAAATAGTTAACTCTTTAACTTTAGAAGAAAAGGTTTCCTTAATGGGTGGAAATGTTACTCTTAATGATATGCTCTCTGATTTGAGAGATGCTGATGAGCAAAAACATTATAATAGTTATCCTTATCCAGCAGGAGGAATAGAGAAGAATAAGGTACCTCCTATGCTTTTCTGCGATGGCCCAAGAGGTGTAGTTTGTAGTGCAGGAAAAAGCACATGTTTTCCAGTATCAATGCTTAGAGGTGCAACATTTGATACAGCATTAGAAGAAAAAATAGGTAATGCTATAGGGAAAGAAGTTCATGGGTATAAAGGTAACTTATTTGCAGGAGTATGTATTAACCTTCCATATAATCCGGGCTGGGGAAGAAGCCAAGAAACTTATGGTGAAGAATCCTTTCACTTAGGGGAAATGGGACGAGCATTAGTTAAAGGTGTACAAGACGAAAACGTAATCGCATGTGTAAAACATTTTGCCTTTAACCAAATGGAAATTTCCAGATTTAAAGTAAATGTTGAATGTGATAAACGTACAGAGAGAGAAGTATTTCTTCCTCATTTCAAGAAATGTGTTGATGCAGGTGCAGCAGCTATTATGAGTTCTTATAACTTATACAAAGGAACTCATTGTGGACATCATGATTACTTATTAAATCAGGTATTGAAAAAGGAATGGGATTTTGATGGATTTGTTATGAGTGATTTTATCTGGGGAGTCAGAGATACGGTTGAAGCAGCTAATGGTGGACAAGATATGGAAATGTGCTGCACTCAGTTTTTTGGAGATAAATTAGTAGAGGCAGTAAAAAATGGACAAGTAAAAGAAAGTAAAATTGATGAATCTGCATTACGTATCGTGCGTACATTGCTAGCATTTGAAGATGCTTATTCAAATGAATATGATGAGAGCGTAATTGGATGTGAAGATCACATTAAACTTGCACTTCAGGCAGCAAGAGAGGGGATTACATTAATTAAGAATGAAAATAATGTATTGCCACTAAGCAAAGATAAAGCAAAAAAAATTGTTGTGTTAGGAAAGTTAGGAGATAAAGAAGTAATTGGAGATCACGGTTCAAGTCAGGTAAGACCAGCTTATGTCATAACACCATTACAAGGAATTGCAAATTCAGCACCTAAAGCACAAGTTGTATATTACAATGGTGAAAATTTGGAACATGCAAAAGAATTAGCTAAAGATGCAGACGCAGTTATATTTGTAGTTGGATATAACTATGACGATGAAGGTGAATATATATCAGAAGATGAATTTGAATCTTATACAGGAGCAGTAGGTGGAGATAGAAAAAATTCATTAGGTCTTCATGAAAATGAAATTAAATTAATACAGGAAGTAGGTCCTGTTAACACTAATTCCATAGCTGTGTTAATTGGTGGAAATATGATAATGATGGAAGAATGGAAAGAAAGCGTCGGAGCTATAATGATGGCATATTATCCAGGTATGGAAGGCGGAACTGCAATAGGAGAGATTATATTTGGAGATGTTAATCCAAGTGGAAAACTACCATATGTAATTCCATTTAAAGAAAGTGATCTTCCACAAGTAAATTGGGATACAACATCTCAATGGTATGATTACTATCATGGATATACAAAGTTAGAAAAGGAAGGCATAAAACCATCTGCTCCATATGGATATGGACTATCTTATACTAAGTTTGATTTTAGTGATGCAAAGTTTGATGCATCTGATGATAGTGTTATCGCTAAATGTACTGTTAAAAATATAGGAAAAATGGCAGGGGATGAAGTCGTACAAATGTATGTCGGATTCAAAAATTCATCTGTAGAGAGACCTGTAAAATTGTTAAGAGGTTTTGCTCGTGTAAATTTAAAGCCAGGAGAAAGCAAAGAAGTGACAATAACTTGCCCTAAAGAGGAGCTTTGCTGGTATAATCCAAAAACAGAACAAATGGAATTAGAGAAAATGGAGTATGAGGTGTATATAGGAAGCAGCAGCGCAGATTCAGATCTACACATGGGAAAAGTTACATTATAATTGTCTCAAATGCAAATGAAATGACAGAGTGAAAAGTATTAGTTTAATGACAGTTAATATTAGTTGGTTGATTAGTTAATATTACTGTACATAAAAATATAATTACTTTGCTCTGCCATATCAAGTCATATTTTTATAATATATAAGTTTTAATTAGAATTCAATGCTTTTTGAATAGGAATTATTGAAAACTCAAAAAAATTTCAGCATTTATTATTTATTGATAAATGTGCATCATTAATTAGAACATATATATTCTTGGAGTAATCGTTTAATTGCTTTATATGTTGAGTACTATGAAAGGAATGAGTATTTTTATGGAAGAAAAAATTAATTTAAAAGAAAAGATTTCTTATTCAATAGGCGATGTAGGATGTAACTTTGTGTATGTGCCAATTACTTCTTTTTTGATGATATATTATACTAATAGTGTTGGACTTGGAGTAGCAGCAGTTGGGACACTAATGCTGATTGCAAGACTTTTAGATGGTGTAACAGATTTATCAATTGGAGCACTTATTGATAAAACTAATACAAGGTGGGGTAAAACAAGACCTTGGATTTTATGGAGTGCACCATTTATGGGAATTGGTTTGATATTATTGTTTAATGTTCCTATGGGTCTCAGCAATGGTGGAAAGCTGATTTATGCATATATTACTTATATATTTTTAGTGTCAATTGTATACACGGCCTCAAATTTGTCATATTGCACATTGCTATCAAGAATATCAAGTAACATACAAGAACGTTCAGTTTTGAGTTCAATTCGATTTGTTTTTGTTATTTCATTTACTATTATATTATCAATGATTACAAACCCATTGGTTGAAAAGTATGGATGGTCAAAACTTGCAGTTATTTATGGAATAATTTCATGTGCATTTCTATTCATAACATTTGCATTTACCAAAGAAAGAAATCAGGATGAAAAGGGAGAAAAATTCAAGTTAAAAGTAGGAATTGGTTCCTTGATGAAAAATAAATATTTTTTACTTATAGCGATTATGTTTATTATTATTTATACAGATATGGGGCTATTTTCAGGAGCTACTCTTTATTATACAACCTATGTATTAAATAATGCTAACTTAATGGGCATGCTTACTTTAGCACTTTATGCACCTATGATAGTTGGATTTGCACTTTTACCTAAGTTCATAAGTAAATTTGGTAAATGGAAAGTTATGATGTTTGGATTTCTAGTGAAATTAGTAGGTGTTATTATTATGGCAATTAATCCTGCTTCTTATGAGCTTGTTATGGCAGGAAGTATTATAAAGGGTTTTGGTATGGCGCCTCTAATAGTTGGAATTTTCGCAATTGTTGCAGATGCTGTAGATTATGGAGAATGGAAAACAGGAATACGTGCAGATGGATTAATTAACAGTTGTGTAAGCTTTGGAATGAAATTAGGGGGTGGTCTTGGCACTGCAATTCTCGGATGGATCCTTGACTTTGGAAAATATAATGGAACAGCTACTGTACAGACAGGTGCAGCAATAAAGGCAATTAATATTTCGTTTATATACTCAGGAATTGTATTTACCATAATTGGATTAATTGTAATGTATTTTATAAATATGGACAAGTTTTCAAATAAGATGGTAACTGAACTTAATATTAAAAGAACCTCTAAATCTATAGAATTAAATTAATTTATCAAATGTCTTAAAGCGAGATTTAGTTAAGTCAAAAAATAAGTTTTCTTGCTTAAAGAACTTGTGCATTAATAGTTAATTTTATGTAATTTTGTTTTGAAATATTTATGTATAGATCCTTGTTATAATTGCTGTTTAGAAACGCAATTATAACAAGGATTTATCATAAATATTTTTTATTTTTTAGGAATTTATATTCCAATAAAATCTGTAGACGAGGTACTCCTTGAGGGTATAACTTAAAAAAGGTTGATTGACTAGTTTTTGTATTTAAAAAAGAATAAAAAAGAAATCTTATTCGCCTGCATAAAATGTTCTTATATGCAGAATAGTTCAGTATTGTAGCATAGCTACTCTTTTTATAAGTGCATAGCTGCCATTTCTGATGTGCAGATTTTTCTCACATGCGTTCGAAAAGGCAGATGCGTGAAAAAATCTACACATATGAAAAGAGTGCGAAGCACAATACGGAACTTAAACACAGTCGCCTGCGATTTTGTTCTTTTCTAGGAACTCCCTATGAAGGCAAAGTCTTCACAAAATATAATGAAAATAATTTTATTTAATGAGTATTACCACAAATTTCAAGATAAAGTCCTTCAATGTAAGGTTGACAAATTTTACTGATAAATATAAAATAAATAACGACAGTAAATGAAAAACATTATCATTTGAGTATAAAAATCAAATAAAAGTGATTCAGTAAAATACATAACAATTAGGAGGATTATCATGAAATTAAAAGGAATAACTACGATTATTCTTGCTTGTACTTTATTAATAACGGGATGCTCAAGTGGAGCGGCTAAAAATGAAGATAAATCTAATGTGGGACAAAGTGCGAATGTAACTTATCCACTTACTATTAAACATACTTTTGGTGAAACAGTAATTGAAAAACAACCAGAAAAGGTTGTTACAATTTCTTGGGGAAATCAGGACGTACCATTAGCATTAGGAGTTGTACCAGCAGGTGTATCCAAAGCTAACTATGGAAAAGCAGATGAAAATGGTTTATTACCATGGACAGCAGAAAAATATAAAGAATTAGGCGTGGACAAACCTGTTACTTTTGACGATGTAGATGGTTTAGACTATGAAGCTATCAGTAATGCAAAGCCAGATGTTATATTAGCTGCATATTCAGGAATAACACAAGAAGAATATGATTTATTAAGTAAAATTGCTCCTGTTGTAGCATATCCTAAACTTCCTTGGCAAACATATTGGCGTGATCAAATATCAATTAATTCAACTGCAATGGGTAAAAAAGATGAAGGAGACAAATTGGTTTCAGATTTGGAAAAGCAAATAACAGAAAAAACTAGTGAGTATCCTAAGCTTAAAGGTAAAAAGGCTGTTTTCTGTTACTTTAATCCAGCTGACTTAGGTAAATTTTATATATATCTTCCAACAGATCCTCGAGCAGCATATTTAACTGATTTAGGATTAGAATTACCAGAGAGTGCTAAAAAGCTTGCGCAAACTTCAGACAGTTTTGCTCTCGAAATTAGTTCGGAAAATATTGATAAATTAACAGATGTAGATGTAATAGTAACGTATGGAAATGGCACATTAGTAAAACAATTGCAATCAGATGCCCTACTTGGAACAGTTCCAGCAATAAAAAGAGGATCAGTTGCCGTAATAGAAGATGGATCAGCACTTGCAGCATCTTGTACTCCTACTGCCTTATCAATTCCAGCAACAATAGATGAATATCTAAAAATAATTGGAGAGGCAGCAGATAAAGCATAATGAGATTTAGAAAGACAGTAGGAATATATTTAGGTAGTATTTTTTTACTAGGTATATGTGTAATAATATCACTGGCGTTTGGGTCAAAAAATATAGGAATTAGCCAAGCAATAAATGCTTTGTTAAATAGTGATGATACTTCTTTTGCTGCATTAGTTGTTCGAGAACGTGTTCCAAGAACCATTTTTAGTATTATGGCAGGAGCTTCTCTTGGAATATCGGGGGCTCTTATGCAATCAATCACTAGAAATCCAATAGCAGACCCAAGCATTTTAGGAGTTAATACAGGTGCATCTTTATTTGTTGTAATTGGAATAGCATTTTTTAATATAAATTCAGCTAACGAGTATATCTGGATCGCACTAGTTGGAGCAGGAATCACATCAATATTTGTTTATACTATAGCTTCTATTGGAAGTGGAGGCATGACACCAATAAAACTTGCTTTGGCAGGCTCAGCTACTAGTGCAGTTTTAACCTCTTTAGTAAGTGTAATAATACTTCCTAGAAGTGAGGTTATAGATGCATATAGATTTTGGCAGGTCGGAAGTGTAAGTGGTGCAACTTGGGAGAGTATTGACTTAATGTTACCATTTTTAATAATTGGATTAATAATAAGCATAATATCAGCACCAGCATTGGATATTTTAGCTTTAGGAGATGAGGTTGCAACTGGTCTTGGAGTAAATATAGGAATTATTAGGATTATATGTGCAATTGCAGGGGTTATACTATGTGGCGCAACAACAGCTATTGCAGGACCTATAGGATTTGTGGGTTTAATGATTCCTCACAGTATACGTCTCATTTTTGGCTCAAATTTAAGAGGTTTAGTTCCTATGTCAGCTATTGGAGGAGCGGTGCTTTTAACAATTTCAGATGTTTTAGGAAGAGTAATTGGAAGTCCTGGTGAACTTCAGGTGGGAATTATTACTGCATTTTTAGGAGCTCCAATTCTTATTATCATTGCAAGGAAAGCGAAGGTGAGGGCTATATGATAAAAACTACTCACTCTATGATAAAAGAAGGTTATATAAAAAGAAAAAAACGCATGATCAGCGTTAATATAATTCTCTTTGCTTTAACATTAGGTCTTTGCGGAGTTATGCTTTTATATGGTAAAACTAATTATTCATTAAGTACAGTTATAAGAGTACTTAGTGGGGAAGAGATACAAGGAGCTGCATTTACTATAGGAACCTTGCGTTTACCAAGAATGCTTTGTGGACTTTTAGCAGGGCTAGCCTTTGGAATTGCAGGAAATACATTTCAAACTATGCTTAGAAATCCACTAGCTAGTCCTGATATTATAGGAATAAGTTCTGGGGCTAGTGTGGCAGCGGTATTTTGTATATTAGTTCTTCACATGAGTGGAAGCAGTGTTTCTATCGCAGCTGTAATTTCTGGAATTTTAGTTTCAGGACTTATATATATGTTCTCTAAAGGCACAGGATTTTCAGGTGGAAGATTAATACTTATAGGAATTGGAATGCAAGCAATGTTAAATGCCCTTATATCATTTTTGCTGGTCAAGGCTTCAGAACACGATGTCTCAAAAGCACTCACATGGTTAAATGGTAGCTTAAATGGGATGAGTATGAAAGATGTCCAAGGCTTACTTGTGGTTGTTATTATATTTGGAGTTATTGTTTTATGTTTAACTAATCATCTTCAAATATTAGAATTAGGAGATGAATTTGCAACAACACTAGGTATTAAAATAAATTTAATAAGAATCACACTTATCTTAAGTTCCGTATTTTTAATTGCTTTTGCAACTGCTGTTACAGGGCCTATAGCTTTTGTTGCATTTTTATCAGGTCCAATTTCAGCAAGACTAGTTGGATTAGGAGCACCAAATGTTTCAGCATCAGGTTTAGTTGGAGCATTATTAGTACTTGGAGCAGATATGATTGGCCAGTTTGTATTTAGTACAAGATTTCCTGTAGGTGTAATTACAGGAATTTTAGGAGCACCATATATGCTATTGCTTCTAATAACTATAAACAGAAGGGGGCAAGCATAATGAATGAAAAACAACAATTGCTTGAAGCAAAAAATTTAGTAACTGGGTATGAAAAAAAGATTATAGTTGATGGAATTGATATAACTATTCCAAGTAATAAAATCAGTGTTATTATTGGAGCAAATGCATGTGGTAAATCAACTTTGTTAAAAACACTTGCAAGGCTCATTAAGCCAATTTCAGGAGATGTTGTAATTGACGGTAAAAAAATAACTTCAATGCCTTCTAAAAAATTGGCACGAGTTTTAGGACTGCTTCCACAATCACCAGTAGTTCCAGAAGGGATAACAGTCTGGGACTTAGTTTCAAGAGGTAGATTTCCATATCAAGCATTTTTAAAAAGCATGGATAAAAGTGATTTTGATGCTGTAGAAGAGGCGCTTGAAATAATGGGAATAACAGATCTTGCTAATCGTAGTGTAGATGAACTATCCGGAGGGCAACGCCAAAGAGTTTGGATAGCTATGGCACTAGCTCAGCAGACAGATATACTTCTTTTGGATGAGCCGACTACATATCTTGATATTGCTTATCAAGTAGAAATCCTTGATTTATTGACGGATCTAAACCGCAGAAGAGGAACTACTATTGTAATGGTCCTTCATGATATAAATTTATCTGCCAGATACGCAGATTATATATTTGCTCTTCGGAAGGGAAAACTAATTGGTAAAGGTGAACCATCAAAGGTTATAACATCAGGATTAATCAATGAAGTGTTTGGATTAGATTGTGTGGTAATACAAGATCCAGTGTCCAATTCACCTTTTATAGTTCCAAGAGGAAGACATCATGTTAATATATAAATACTAGAGGTATAATTTAAACTAGTAGGTTAACTAAGCATTGAAGGTATAGAGTAAGGTTATCTTCATATACATAGATATATGAAGAAGTCAATTTTATAAGTCATTTGGTAAAATTAGATTAGATTTATTGATGAATTTCAAATGTTATGCTTTGTCTCTACCATAAAATTCACGAAAATATAAAATTAATATACCCCCTCTATAGTAGACAGTTAAAATAATAAAACTGTTTCTATAAAGGGGGTGTTTTATATGGATAAATTTTAAAATTAAAAGTATTCTATTATGTCAAATTATAGATTGTAGTAAATTCAAAAAATTTTCGTAGGAATTGCAATTTAATATTGAATATTTCAAGTCATCACTATTAATTATTTTAAGAAAGATATCGTAAATTTTATCCATCTCAAAGTAATCATTTTTATTAATTGCAATCATAAAAACTAAACTTACACTAGTATTTTTATTCCACAAAATAGGTTCCTTCAATATAGCAATGCATATTTTGGTTGAAATTGCACTTAACTCCATTGGGTGAGGTATTGCTAAAAAGTCATCGATATTAGTAGGAGAAAGAGTCTCCCTATAAAAAACCGAGTTTTTAAAGGATGGCAAAATTATATCGTTGCTATTTAAAGTATCACACATCAAATTTAGTAATTCTTCTTTTGTATTTACATTAGTAGACTTTAAAAATAAATTAGAGTCAAAATATTCACTTAATACTTTATTATATACTATAGGTTCATCAGTTATAGCTTTAGAAATTCCTTCAATATCTTTGTTTAGTAAAGCGAAATCAACTAATATAACGGGATGATTTTTATTTTCAAGAGGAATTGTTGAGATTATTAAGTCAATATTATTTAAATCATGCACAAGATATTGATTGTATGATAAGCATTCAACTATATTTAATTTGTCTCTAAACACTTTATTAAGCCTTGTTTCTAATAATCGGCTTGTACCGTAACCAGAACCACAAACTATAACAACCTTTTTGCAATTAATATTCTTATCAAAATATCTTTCTATCGCCGCACCAATATGTAGAGATACGTATCCTATTTCATCTTCAGTAAAAGTATAGACAGTTTGCTTGAAGATATTTTCTACAGCAGTTAAAGTTATTTCAAATGCAAGAGGATAGTTACTTTTTATAGTATTGATAAGAGGATTTGCTTTATTTTGATTATAGTATTTTGAATTCAAAATAGATTTAAAATGAAGTATTAAATCATTAAGTAAAGTAGTATCATTTTTTAAATCAAAATTATAATGTATATATATATAATCTAGCAAATTTTTAGTATAGTCGATTATTTTTTCATCGGTATTATCTTTAGCTATTAGTTTAGGAGTACTTTTTGACTTGAAATGATTATATATATATATTCTTTCATTTGATGGAATATTAAAATTAAAGTATTCTTCAATTTCAGCATAAATAGGTGTTATAGCCTTTTTTAGATATGAATCTTCAGGCAGATTGTCTAATTCTCCTATTAAAACATGTCCATTATTAACTCTACTTATTGCTATAGCAAGGTGGATTATAAAATTTTTTAAACTGAAATCGGAGAATTCTATGTGGAATTCATGAACATACCTTAAAACTATCTCTTGAAGTCTCTTTAAGTCAATATTTTTAAATACTTCAACTTCTTCATCTGTTATACCTAAAATATAATTTTCAAAATCTCTATTTATTATATTCTCTGAAATACATTTTCTTATATTTAGTTCATTACCTTGAATTTTAATTCCATAGTAAGGTTTTGATATAAGATTGAGATCGTATCTTGATAAAATAGATTTTATGATTTTTATATCATTTAATATAGTAGTTTTGCTAATATATAATTGATCAGCTAAGTCTTCAAGCTTTGTATAGTTATCGCTATATAAGAGATATCTCAAAATGTATTTATTTCTCTCTATTGGAGAGTTTGGTATATCATTATCTTCCATGATATCTTGAGTAATTTCTGCTAGATATTGCTGATATTTATTTAAATCCAAAATATCAATGTAGTATCCTTCATTTCGTTTTATTTTTATTGCAGCCCCATGACTTTCCAGAATGGAATTTAATGCTGCAATATCTCCTCTTATTGTTCTTTCACTTACATTTGTTATTTTACTTAAAGCTTTACAAGAAATTTTTGATTCATTCTTATTTAAAAGTTCAAATAGAACAAGAAGCCTTTTTTGAATAAGCAAACAACTTACCTCCTTAGTGTTAAAAAATAATATGAATAGTACATAAATGTTTGTCTATATTACGAAAATAAAGTTGAGATTTAAACATGTACTATTAGCACAAAATATAGACTATTTAAAATTCTGACTATATTATTTAATAATAATATAAATAGTTAGGAGGGTAAAGGAAAAACTTAGTATAATAATTTCCACTTTAAAATGGAAATAGTATATGTTTAGGTTTCTATAAAAAAGATTTATATTAATAGTGTAATCAATATCAAAGAGAAGAGAGATGAGCGAAAATGTTAGATGAAAAAAATGTATTTTTAAATGTAGAAATAGATACAAAGACTGATGCATTAAAATTTTTGGCAAAGAAAGCTGTTGAGAATGGTATAGCTAAAAATGAGAAGGGAGTGCTTAAAGATCTTTTAGCGAGAGAAGAAGAATATTCAACTGGTGTGCAGGATGGATTTGCAATTCCACATGCAAAAAGTTCAAATGTTGTTGAACCGTCTATATTTTATATTAAGACAAAAAATGAATTAGAATGGGAAACCTTAGATGGTAGTAATGTAAAGTATATATTTAGTCTTATGGTTCCAGAGGAAAATGAAAATAATGTACATTTAATGATGTTATCAAAACTTGCTACTTGTTTGATGGAGGATGATTTTAAAAAAGAAATAATGTCTTCAGAAGACAAGAGCAGTTTAATAAAATATATATCAAAAAAAATGGAGGAGGAATAAAAATGAAAATTGTAGCAGTTACATCATGCCCAGCAGGATTAGCCCATACACCTATGGCAGCAAAAGCATTAACTGAAGCTGGAAAAAAATTAGGACATGATATCAAGGTTGAACAGCAAGGAATTATGGGGAAAGTAAATGGCATAACTCAAGAAGAAGCTAAAGCAGCAGACTTTGTATTAATTGCTTCGGATCAACATATTGATGGTATGGAACGATTTGAAGGAAAAAAAGTGATAAAAGTAAAAATAGGAGTTGCACTTAAGCAGCCAGAAGCAGTTTTAACAAAATGTATAGAAGCTTTAACAAAATAAAAATAATCTCATTCCGGCAAGAACGAGATTATCAATATACTTATTAATAATAAGTATACATAATAAATATTTCATACTAATTATATCATTTTAAGGATACAATAAATAGTTTATAATTAAATATTTTGTGAAATTTTATAACCAAATATTCAGGGAGGTTTTTATTTATGAAAAAAGGGAATTCATTACTTCAAGAATTAAAAGGTCATTTGATGACTGGTATTTCATATATGCTGCCACTAATTATAGGAGCGTCTTTAGTAGTTGCAGTGCCAAAGCTTATAGGATTAGCTATAGGAATAACAGATTTCGGCCCATATAAAGATACAACAGGGTTTTATCATATATTATACTTAATAGAACAATCAGGCTGGGTAGGCGTTGGTATGGTTAATACTATACTTGGTGGATTTATAGCTTATTCAATTGGAGAAAAGCCAGCTATGGCGGCAGGGTTTATTGGAGGCTTAATTGCAAGTAATACAAAAGCAGGTTTCTTAGGTGCAGTTATAGCAGGTTTTGTGGCAGGATATGTTGCTAAATTTATAAAAGAAAAAGTACAAATTACTGGAGCCGCAGCTTCGATGGTGCCACTTATAATTTTACCACTTATTACAGTTGGAACGGTTGCTATATTAATGGGTGTAATACTTGCGGATCCTTTAGCAGCGATTAATACAGCTCTTATTGAATGGATTAAAGCTATGACTGCCAATGGAACAAATGTTGTAATATTAGCTGTTATTTTAGGAGCAATGATTGGATTTGATTTAGGAGGGCCAGTAAATAAGGCAGCATGGATGGCAGGAAATGTATTGCTTACAGAAGGTGTTTATTTACCAGCAATTTTAATTAATTGTGCTATTGTTATACCTCCACTAGCATATGGTATTGCTACATTTATCAGAAAATCAAGGTTTTCGCCATCTTTTAGAGAAGCTGGAAAAGGAAATTTGATTATGGGATTCATAGGAATTACAGAAGGGGCGATTCCTTATACATTATGTAATCCCTTAAAGTTAATTCCTGTCAATATGTTAGGATGCGCAGTTGGAGCTGGGCTTACAGCACTATTAGGAGCACATGCTATAATGCCTCCAATTGGTGGATTATATGGATTTATTTCAGTTGGATCTGGCTGGGCATACTTAGTAGGAATAGTAGCTGGATCACTTGTAATTGCAATCTTATCAACTATCCTTGTTGATTTTAATGATAACGAAGAAGCAGCAGTAAGTGATGGCGGAGATAATGAAGAAATAATTTTAGAAATGGAATAAAATATTGAGGCTAGCTCAAATTAAACACTAAAATAATTTATATTATTTGGAAATTTGAGAGAGCCTCACTTTATAGGAGGAATTATGAAAAATAAAGTACATGTTGTACCACATAGCCATTGGGATAGGGAGTGGTATTTTACAACTTCAAGATCAAAGATATACTTAATGAAAGATTTTAAAGACGTTTTAGATACATTAGAAAATAATAAAAGTTTTAAATATTTTATGATTGATGCACAGGCATCCTTGTTAGATGATTATTTAAAATGGGTTCCACAAGATAAAGAGAGAATAAAGTCTTTAGTTAAAAAAGGTAAATTAATAATTGGACCTTGGTATACTCAAACGGATCAGCTCGTTATATCAGGTGAATCAATAGTTAGAAATTTATATTATGGAATTGAAAGGTGTAAAGAATTTGGAAATTATATGAAGGTTGGATATGTACCAGATTCTTTTGGCCAATCAGCTCAAATGCCTCAAATTTACAATGGGTTTGGAATAAAGGATTCGCTATTTTGGAGAGGCGTTTCTGACGATATGGTAGATTCAACAGAGTTCAACTGGAAGGGCTCTGATGGAACAGTAGCTTTTGCTGTACAAATTCCTTTTGGGTATTATTGTGGTGGAAATATTCCAGAAGAGGAAGGTGATTTAAAGAAATATTTAGATGAGCAGATAGGAAAGCTAAAAGAAAAAGCGACTACTAATAATGTATATCTGCCAAATGGTTTTGACCAAGCTCCAATAAGAATTAATCTTCCAGAAATATTAGAAAAAGCAAATTCTATAGATAAAGATAATGAATATATTATAAGCAATATTGAAAATTATATTGCAAGCGTTAAGGCAGAAAGAAGTAATTTTAAAGAACTTGAAGGGGAATTTGTTAATGGGAAACATATGAGAATTCATAAATCAATTTTTTCATCAAGATCTGATTTAAAGATGATGAACAATCATCTGGAAAACTACATAGTAAATGTGGTGGAACCAATATTAACTATGAGTTATTCGCTAGGAAATGAATATCCTCATACAACTATGAAAGACATATGGAAGCTAATGTTTGAAAATGCAGCTCATGATAGTATTGGAGCATGTAATAGTGATACGACTAATGAAGATGTTTATATGAGATATAAACAAGCAAGAGATTTATCAACAAATTTATTAGATCTTCATATGAGATTAATATCAACTAAGATTAAAAATAATAATGAAGAAATTACACTAACATTATTTAATGCACATCCTAAAAATAGAACAGAAGTAATTGAATTTGAAGTTTTTATACCGGAAGAAGATTTTATAATTAAAAATAGGGAAGGAAAAGAACTTAAATACGTTATAAAGTCTAAGGAAGATATAACTGATTATGTTTTAATGCAGACTATAAGATTGAATCCAAGTAAAAAGATTTACATGCCAGATAAGGTATATAGGGCTAAAATAGCACTTAAGGCTGAAGATATACCAGCTGTAGGATATACACAAGTTGTATTTGAGTTAAACAAGAAAAACAACCTTTCAGTTAAGGCCGAGCTAGGGGATACAATAGAAAATAAGTATTATAAAATTTCTGCAAATGAGCATGGTTCTATTGATATTTTAGATAAGAGTTCTAACAGGCTTTATTCAAAGCAAGCTGTTCTTGAGGAAAATGGAGATGATGGAGATTCTTATAACTATTCGCCTCCAAGAAAGGATTTGATAGTATCTTCCTTATCATTTAAATCACAAGCTAAGGTTTTTAAATCTGAAATACAAGAAGAATTAATACTAAAATATTGTATGAAGGTGCCAGCTTCCTTAGAAGAAAGAGCAGGTGGAAATGCTTCTGTAGATATGCCTGTAGAAATGAAAATCTTATTAGACAATGATAAAAATATGATAAGCTTTAAAGTTGATATAGATAATGTAGCCTTATCTCATAGAGTTAGGGTATTATTTAACACTGAAATTGCATCAAAATTATCAATTGCAGATCAGCAATTTGGAATAATAAGCAGAAAAACTGTATTAGAAGAAGACATAAAGATTTGGAGGGCAAATCAAGATCTATGGCAGGAAAAACCAATAACAATAGAACCGATGCAAAGCTTTGTAACATTAGAAAATGGTGAAAGAGGATTAGCTGTAATAACTGAAGGTGTTAGAGAATATCAAATAATTGGAGAGAAATTGGATACTATAGCTTTAACTTTATTCAGAAGTTTTGGTTATATGGGAAGAGAAAATCTACTTTATAGACCAGGTAGAGCTTCAGGAGAAAAGATTGTAGAAACTCCAAATGCACAGTTATTAGGAAAGCTGGAATTTGATTTTGGTGTTCACATTTATAATGAGGAATTTGATAAAGCTCATATTGCTAATGTGGCAAAAAGATTCTTAACTCCAATTCAAGTATATGAGTATGCTGATTTCCTAAATGGAAGAATGATATTTGCCTTTAGAGATGAAGAACAAATATATGAAAATAGTTACAGCTTATTTGAATTTGAAAATGAGAATTTTGCTTTGAGCTCAATAAAGAAAGAGGAAAATGATACAGGATTAGTTATTAGAATATTTAATCCAATGAAGAGTGAAGTTACAAAAGGGAAAATAACATTTAACAAGAAAGATAAAGATGCTTATTATGCAATGCTTGATGAAAGTTACTTAGAGAAAAGTAAAATTTCAATAGAAGATAGAAGCATTAATCCTAAGCCATTAAGCCATTGTAAAGTACAGACTATAGTAATTAAATAACAATTTTAAATAAGCATATTTTGACTTGTTAATTTATTTTACATGACTTAGGAAAATTAAAAGGTTGAATAAAATATATTCAACCTTTTAGCATAATAAGGAATGTAAAATTTCAGTAGTTATTAGTGAGGAGGAGATAGTTTTGTCTTATTCAATTGGAATTGATATTGGAGGAACAAATTTAAGAGTTGCTATTGTTTCTAAGGAAGGAAAAATAATAGAAAATTATAAAACCGAAAATGAAGTTGTAAAAGGAGCATCATATAATTTAGATAAGCTAGTTAATCACATTAAAACAGTATGGAAGGATTATGAAATAGAAAAAGTTGGAGTTGGAGCACCAGGGCCATTAGATTTAAATATAGGAAGAATAATTAATCCTCCAAACTTAAAAGGGTGGGAAAACTTTGATATAGCAGAGTATTTGAAGAAAAAATTAAAGATGTGTGTTAAAGTGAACAATGATGCAAATGTAGCAGGTTTTGCAGAAAGTTTATTCGGAAATGCTAAAGGATGCTCATCTGTATTTTATATAACTGTTTCAACTGGAGTTGGAGGTGCACTGATTATGGATGGAAAAATAATAAATGGAGCTCATAGCCAAGCAGCTGAAATACACAATATGATTATAAATGAAGATTCATACAGTCATTCTGGATTAAATAAAGGAGGCTTAGAAGGCCAATGTAGTGGAGTTAATATAGCAAGAATAGCTTCTGAGATTTATGGAAGAAAAATAAGCACTAAGGAAGTCTTTGAATATTATGACAATAAGGATGAAAGAGCCGTTGAAATAATAAATAATTGGATAAACAATATTTCTATAGGAATTGCAAATATCATTACAGTAATAGATCCAGAGGTTATAGTTATTGGAGGCGCTGTATTAATATATAATCCATATTTATTGTCTAAAATCATTGAGTGTGTTAAAACTAAAGTTTCAAACACCAATGTAGTAGATATACGAATAGCCAAAATGGGCGATGATGCAGGTCTAATTGGGGCAGCAATGTTATAAAAATAATAAGGAATATTGAAATAGTAAAGTCGCATGGTATAGATTTAATAGATGTGTTATGTTCAGTATTTAATTCATTTATTAGTGATGAAATCTCAGATTTTAATTCATCAGTATATTATAGAAGTAAAGAATATTTGAAGTATTCTTACTTAGAAGGTAAGTTATTGGTATAATAAAAAAATACAAATCGTGCAAATAATAATTAGTAAAGTTCAAAGGTTATGCTTCATCTCAACCAAATAAATCCTCGACAATACGAGTGTAGTATTGTCGAGGATTTATTTATTCTCTAGAAAATTATATCGCTGGACAATCATGTGATCATTGGGGTTCGTTAGGGGATTAATTATGAGAAAGGCTTATTCGGAAAGTTACCTTTTAAAAGAGAATAAAAAAAGAAAATATATTTACTTGGTGACGAATTAAAAAACTAATCTTATATCAGGATGAGTTTGAAAAAGTCACATGTTAAATTACATATTAATGAAAATTGTATACTCCTTTTTGTGAAAAAGTATAGGGGAAAATATGAGAGTACTTGCCCTTTTGATTCACAGTAGTCTAAGCAAAAACTCGTATTATTTTTATAGCATTATGTTAGATGTAAAATCAAAAGGTGGTACTAATTCTATAAAAGTTCATATTATAAAATATAACAAGCTTTATGTAAAAAAATACATTGTTTTTATATAAGGCTAATTTACAAAAGAGGGTGACTATATGAAATGCAAAACAAAATTAACTGGAAAGGTAATCCGTCCAAATGATCCTGAATATAGGGAAGCACGAATGAACTGGAATCCGTTCACCAATGCGTTTCCTAGTGTATTTGTTTTTGCAAAGAATAATAAGGATGTAGAAAATGCAGTCAAATGGGCCCGCGAGAATGACGTACCAATTAGGATGCGAAGCGGCAGGCATGCTCTAGCAAAAGATTTTTCACAAACAAATGGTGGAATTGTAATAGATACTGGTCTAATGAAAAGAGTAAAGGTTGATAAAGCAAATTTAATTGCAACAGTTGAAGCGGGAATACGTGTTGGTGTTCTTGTGAGGATGCTGGCAAAGGAAGGTTTCCTTGCTCCTTTTGGAGATAGTTCTACTGTTGGTATAGGCGGAATAAGTACTGGTGGAGGAATTACGGCTATACAACGAACAGCAGGAGTAATTTCAGATAATATTTTAGCCGCCACTATAGTTAATGCTGATGGTGAGATTATGCACGTTAGCGAAAAGGAAAATCCAGATTTACTATGGGCTATTCGTGGAGGTGGAGGAGGTAACTTCGGTATTATAACCTCATACACATTTAGAATACGTCGTGCTCCTGCTGAAGTTGGGATATTCCAAATAATTTGGCCTTGGGAGCAATTAGATGAAGTTATTGATGCATGGCAAAGGTGGTCCCCATTCGTAGATGTAAGACTTGGTACTATATTGGAGATATATTCTAAAACAAATGGTCTTCTCCGTTCGCAGGGATTATTCCTTGGGACTAAAGCAGAACTGAAGAAATTAATAAGACCTTTGATAGAAGTAGGATGTCCTTTAAAGGTAGTTATTGATGGGGTTACACTAAGTGAGGCAATAGATTTCTGGGCTCCAAATGAACCTTTCTTCGATGAACAGAAGAGTACGTGGTCATCTGCCTGGGTTGAGCAAACTCTACCTGAAGAAGGAATTGAAGCAATAAGAAGCTTCTTAGAAAAGGCAAAAGGAAGCGAATCTAATTTCTTTTTCCTTAACTCTGGAGGCGTTATGAATAGTGTAAATCCAAAGGATACAGCCTTTTTCTGGCGAAATACTAAATATTATTTGGAATGGGATGCTTCATGGATTGAAAAAGGTGAAGCACGAGAGAATATTATCCTTGTTGAGAAGACACGTGCAAGATTGCAGCCATATATAACAGGATCATATGTAAATGTACCAGATTTATGTATAAAAGATTACGGTCATGAATATTATGGTGATAATTTTGCTAGACTTAGGAGAATTAAAGCTAAATATGATCCGGAAAATGTTTTTAACTTCATACAGAGTATTCCACCAGCTCGTAATTGTGATTATGATCATAGAAATGAAAGATAGTAGCATAATCCATTGTTGTAGCTAACTATTGATTAATCTGTATAATTTATTTTTAGTCTTAACTAAAAATATGAAATTTAAAATCGCACATTCCTGTAATTTTTTGCTTAATTGATGAAAAGATCGAGCAATACTTCAGATTGAAAGATATAGTGTAAACTTTATTCTTAATAACGGATGGATCATAAGATAATTAGATTGTATCCTATAGAATAGACGATAAAAAAGTCAACTCTATAGGGTATTTTAGTTTATAAAAACCTCAATCATTTGGACTTCAGAAGCACATGAAATATTTAAATTATCTAAATATGACATTAGACTCCTCATAAATTTCTTTTAAAGCGTATCATATGATACGGAGTCTATAGTGAAAGTATAATATAATACTTATAAGAAGTAAATGAGAATGAATTTCAAAGGAGGGTGTTATGAATAAGTTAGGAATAGATATTGGTTATTCAACTCTTAAGTATGTTTACTTAGATAGTAATGATAATTTAATTGAAAGTAATTATATATTCCATAAAGGAAATATTAATAAATATTATAGTGAGTTAATTGAGAAGGTTAAAGCAATTAATAAAGAATCAAATATGGTTATTGGGATAACAGGAAGTTTATCATCAAGAATTAATTTAGATAAAAAATATCATATCAATAATAGTATTTCTCTTATTGAAGGAGCTTTATTTAAAAATAAGAATGTTAAATCTATTATTGAACTTGGTGCACAAGAAACAAAATATATTACAGATATAGACGTTAAAAATGTAAAATTCTTTATGAATACAAGCTGTGCAGCTGGTACTGGTTCTTTTTTAGAAGAGCAGGCTTCAAGATTATCTATAGATATAAAAGATATATCAGCCTACACAGAAAAAGCTACAGAAATTCCAAGAATAGCTGGAAGATGCAGCGTTTTTTCAAAGACTGACATGATACATCATATGCAGGATGGAGTGAAAGTAGAGGATATATTACAAGGATTATGCCATGCACTTGTAAGAAATTATAAAGCAAATGTTCTTCAGAAAAATAAGCTTAATAAACCAATCATGCTTTCTGGTGGGGTAATACATAACAAAGGAGTAGTTAAAGCTCTAAAGGATGTATTAAAGTTAGAAGACCAAGACATTATAATTGAAGAAAATTTTGAGCTACTTACATGTTTTGGAGCTTGCAAGATAGCAGAAGAAAAAGGATTAATTATAGATGTAAATAAACTTAGTTCTTCTGAAAAATTAATTATAGAAAAGCCTAAAAATAGTTTGTTTGAAAAGTTAGATAAATTCGGAGTAAATGATGGCTTAAATAAGCATACTTGTATAAATAATAATTTAAAAGAAGGTTACTTGGGCGTTGATGTTGGATCAACAAGTATCAATTTTGTTGTTATTGATGAAGATAACAACGTAATTGATTATATTTATACAAAAACTAATGGAAAACCAAAAGAAGTTGTTACCGAGTATTTTGATATATTAAAGGAAAGATTAGGAGAAGACTTTAAATTCAAAGGAATAGGTACAACTGGTTCTGGTAGAGAGTATATTGGAAAATTAATTAATGCAGATTTAATTGTAAATGAGATTACAGCTCAAGCAGAAGGAGCTATAAATGTATGTGGTGATGTTGATACCATATTTGAAATTGGTGGTCAGGATTCAAAATATATATGTATAGAAAATAAGTTAGTAAAAGACTTTGAAATGAATAAAATATGCGCAGCTGGAACGGGAGCGTTTATAGAAGAGCAAATTAAGAAACTTGGAATAAGTATTAATGAGTTTGGAAAGGTTGCTTTAGAAGGCGATAGCCCTTGCAATTTAGGGGATAGATGTACAGTTTTTATTGAAGGAAACATAGGTAAAGCAATAGGAGAAGGCGAAAGCATTGAGAATATTTCAGCTGGACTTGCTTACTCTATAGTAAAAAATTATTTGAACAGAGTTGTTGGAAATAGGCCTATTGGAAATAAAATTTTCCTTCAAGGTGGAATTGCTCATAATCAAGCAGTAGTAAATGCATTTAGAGCTTTACTTAATAAAGAAATTATTGTTCCAGAATTCTTTAGTGTTACAGGAGCTTTAGGAACAGCAGTTTTAACAAAGGAAAGTATAAAGAATAACGAGAAAGATAAGAAACAAAATAGAAGTATAGATTATTCAAATAAAGGTGAAAAATTATTCTTAGATGGATATATAACTGATAAAGATGCTAATAAAAAAACAATAGGGATACCAAGAGTATTATTTCTTAATAAAATGTTCCCGATGTTTAATGAGATATTTAAAAAATTAGGATATAATGTTTTACTTTCAGATGCAACTAATGAAGATATAATAGGCCTTAGCCAGGAATATTCGTTTGAAGAAACATGTTTTCCAGTTAAATTAATAAATGGGCATGTAGCGTGGCTTTTAGAGAGAAAGGTTGATTATATATTCTTACCACATTTATATACTATGAAGCATGCAGGTTCAGATGTGAGAGAAGATTATGCATGTGTATATATGCAGACTTCACCAAAGATAATTGAAAGCGTGTTTAATTTGGCAGAAAAAAATATAAAGTTAATATCACCAACATTATCATTTAATTTTGGCAAACAATATATGATTAAAACTTTATTAAGCATAGGGAAAGATCTTGGAAAAAACAAAATAGAAACAGCGGCAGCAGTAATGTCTGGTATGAAAAAGTTTATGGATTATGAGAAAAATCTTGAATCACTCGGATCTGATGTTTTAAAGAATATAGGTGAAGATGAAAAAGTATTTGTAATGATAAGCAGAGTATATAACATAGTTGATCCAGCATTAAACATGGGCATAGAAAATGAATTGAAAAAGCGTGGATATAAAGTACTTCATTTAACTCACCTTGAGGCTTCTGAAATGAATATTGGAGAAGAATATTCTAATATGTATTGGCCTTTTGGGCAGCACATAATAACTGGAGCAAAAATTATTAGAAAACATAAAAATTTATATCCAATATACATTACTAATCATGGATGTGGACCAGATACAATTCTTACTCATTATTTTAAAAAGGAAATGGGAAGTAAGCCTTACTTGCATATAGAAGTAGATGAACATTCTTCAAAAGTTGGAGTAATTACAAGGGTAGAGGCATTTATAAATTCGATTAAAAATTGTGATACTAATGGCCTTTTAGAAAATAAAGTTGAGGAATCTGTTGAAGGTAATTGTAATAAAAAACTTGGAATGATTAATGAAGTTAAATTTGATGATAAACTTCAAAACTCTAAGAATGAAATGGAAACTGAAAATGAAGTGATAATTCCATATATGTATCCATACAGCAATATACTAAAAGCTTTCTTAGAAAGAAAAAATACAAAGGTTACAATATTAGAACCTGTAAGTGAAAGCACAATTGAAATTGGAAAACAATTTTCTAGAGGGAAAGAGTATTTTTCATTAACTGGTTTAATATCAGAAGTCATAAGTAAAGTTAAAGAAAGTGAAAAAGAATATACATTATATCTCCCTACAGATGAAGGAAGTGAAACCTTTGGGCAGTATGGGAAGCTTATACAATATAAAGCCTTAGAATGTGGCAGAAAATTAAATCTCGAAGCGCCATTTATAGAAGATTACTTAGGTGATAAAGATTTTGGTCTAGAATTCTTTAAAGCATTGGTAATAGGGGATTTGATTAATAGATTACATGAAGATAAAAAAGAAACATCCTTAGATGATTTAATTAAAGCAATAAAAAATAATAATATGACAGACTCATATTTTGATAAGAAATTAGAAATCCTAAACAATGAGATATTAAAGGAAAATAAAAAGAAACTGATTATAGTGGGAGAATCTTTGGTAGTGCATAAAGATTATTTAAATAATAAGCTCATAAAAAGGCTAATGGAAGATTATGATGTTGTAAAACAGCCATTTGCAGAAGAATTATATATGCTATATAAAGACTTTAGCAGTAAGAGAAATAAGACTAATAAACAATATTTGAAATTAGTAGATGAAGCTAAGAAAATTATTAACAAAGTTAATTTGATTCTAGAAGAAAAATCTCCATTTAATAAGGATATTGATAGTCTTAATGAAATACTAAAAGATAAGCTTCCCAATTATGCAGGAGGAAGTGGAAGATATAGATTTGCTAAATTATTAACAGCAGAAAATGTTGATGGGATTATTGTTGTAAGCTCTATGTATGAAAATACAGCTACAATATTAAAAATATTAAGAGAAAAATATAAAGAAGAAATAAAAATTCCTATATTAGATCTATATTTTGATAGTAATATAAACAAAAATAATGAAGAACTAATAGAAACATTTACAGCTTATCTGTAGATAAACTAAATGAATCTTAGAGTTATGGATATAATCACCGAAATAACAGGGATTCTGTTATTTCGGTTTCTAAAGAATTTCACTGTGGATTTCTAACAGTATAAGTTGTACCAATTTCTGCATGCTCCTTTGACAAGCAAATGACAAGCAAAAATAGAACAACTTGTACTGAAGAAATCCTACAGCAAAATTCTCAATGAAACACTGCACAAAAGAATCCCTATTATTTCTAGTATGGCTATATATATAAATCAATGGAGAGAGGTTGTTTACCTACATATAAAAATGAAAAGGAGAATGTAATATGCAAGAATTAATTAAGAATATAGAAAAATCAAAGGCAATAGATTTTGACAGTTTAGTAAGCTGCAAGGAAGGTCAAATAGAAACTGTTACAATGGCCCAAAAGAAAGGTGTAGGACTTACTGCATTAGCTTTTGGAAAAGGTGAGGGCGTTGGACCTCATGCAGCTAAAGGTGATGCTATGATTGTTATTCAGGAAGGAGTAGCTACTGTAAAGATAGGTGATGAAGTAATGGAAGCTCACAAAGGTCAGGTGGTAGTTATGCCTGCAAATATTCAGCATCAAGTAACTGCAAAAGAAGATATGAAGATGCTATTAATAGTAGTGAAAGAGGATTAAGCCTATGAAGTATTTAAGAAACATCAAACCATTTGAACCAATGAAAATGAAAGATATGATAAGTCATTCAGGAAATACAATAGCAAGTAAGGCCCTAGTAGATAATGAAAAACATGAAGTTAGATTCTTTTCATATGCAAAAGGAGAAAGCATTGATAAAGAATATTATCAAATGGAATCTTTATTTATTGTAATAGAAGGGGAAGCTAAAGTTGTTTATAATGAAAATGACGAATCAGTAATAAGCGAAGGTGATATTTTTGCATTGGAAGCTGATATACAATATGGAATGGAAGCATTAACTGATGTAAAGTTATTGAACATATTAATAAAAGAGTAATTTATATCAAAAAGTTATAAATTAAGAAGGCAAGGCTAGATTTTAGTCTTGCTTTTTAATATTTAAATAGTTCCTTATAAATTAACAGAACGAAGGAGAATGTAGAACAACTGGTGTAAATTGAATATTTGATATTTTATATTTTTGGTGTGTCCGTATAGGCACGTGCTATAATCGGTGAAAGTTTGCAATGGGGATATTCCATAATATATTTAAAGTTAGAAGCTAAAATTATTATAATAATTGAACAAGAGACGTTGTAAAATAATACAAAATATATAGAAACTACCCCTGTGCCGTGAAACACGGTGCAGGGGTAATTATTTGAAGAAGTAAAAAACGAAGCCAATGGTTGAGTTAAATCATCTTGCTATAACATAACTTCAGCAGCAGACGAAGAGTTCTCGTTTAAAAATGCATATGAATATTTATGTAAGCCAATTATGTAATTTTTACTCCACTTCATTATTTCCTTTTGCATTAGAGGAGTAAACAATGATGAAACTCCTGGATTTTCAAATGAATATCTTAACTTTCTTATTTCCATATTAAGTTTTCTGTGACACATTTTAAGTTCAGAACAGTTGTATTTTGTTTGGGTCATTTCTTCATCAAAATTATTATTTGCATAATGTTCAACAGAGTCTAAAACTTTTATAATTTCATTACTATCCTTTTCCTTTTCTAAAGCATAAAGAAGTTTATTAACTCGATTAAATAATTCTTTATGCTTATTGTCAATAGCATCAAACTCCATAGAAAAACTAGTATTAAAATTAAAATTCATAAAACACACCCCTCATAAATTAATATTTTTATATTTATTTACCTATAATTTAAAATTCTTAATAAATTCGAGAGTTCCTTCTTTCTTAAGAATATATTTTAATCTTAATTTCAACAAAATATGCCAATATAAATTATAAAATATCTGTTATTCGAGCTGGAATACATAGAATTTTGAATGATGTAGATGTATTGTGTCAAAGAATGTAATAAATTTAATTGGAGTCTATTAAAAATGTATATTGTAATTAAGTTTCTAAATTTTAGTTTCAATCGAACATCTGGTTTGCTAAAGATTTAAGTAAAAAAATATAATTTCATATTTCAGCACATAGACTGAAACTTAATAAAATTTAAATGATTTATAATTGTAATATATGTTATTATTTAGTTATAATGTCAGAATATTTTAGGAGAAATAAAAGGCTGTAGCAATGCTAAATTTAGGTAATTTATAAAATATTTTTAATAGAAAGGACAAGGTAGAATGAATGAAATATTTAGGCAAATACCATTGGATAGATTTATCATGTTCTGTAATGAAACAACTATGGATAAGGTGGTTCTAGATTGTGGTGCAGGAGGTAATTGTCCACCGTTAAGCTTATTTTCAGAATATGGATATAAAACACATGGAATAGAATTGGATATTAATCAATTAAAAAAGGCTAATATGTATGCAGATGAAAAAAATCAAGATTTAAATATTGAACAAGGAGATATGAGATATTTAAAATTTGAAGATGAAACATTTAGCTTTGTTTATTCGTATAATTCAGTATTTCACATGAGAAAAGAAGATGTTTTAAAATCAATAAATGAAATGAAACGTGTATTAAAGCCTAGAGGTTTACTTTTTGTAAATTTTCTTACGACAAAGGATTCTCGGTATGGAACAGGTTTAGATATTGGTGAAAATCAATATGAGCAAATGGAGAGAAACACTCCTGTAATACATTCATATTTTGAGGAATGTGAGCCAGATACATATTTTGAAGATATGGAAATATTGCATAAAGAAATTAGGGTATTAGAAAGAATGGATGAAGGTGAAAAAATAAGACAAGGATTTGTTGATTATATTGTTAAGAAAATATAGTTTGGGTTAATATTCTCAAGAAAATAAGAAATGAGGGGGAGTTTAGTTATGAAGGATTTTGAAAGTATACTTAAATATTATAAGGAAGAATTGAAATGGAATCCGCCATTTGCTGATGCACTTTCTAAATATTCACCAGATGGGTTAAGTGGATATTTGGCAATGCGTGAATCAATTGAAAATGGACATCTTCCTAAAAAAACAAGAGAATTGATTTTTACTATATTGGATAGTTTAGATGATGAAGTAAGTGGAGCAAAGGCGCATGCTGTTGCAGCTGTAGAAGCAGGTTTAACTATGGAAGAATTAGTAGAGGCATATGTAATTGTAACTATTGTTAAGGGAATAAATGTACTTTGTAAAACAGGAACTCAGGCAATTAAAGCAGCGGAGGAAAGGTTAGAAGAGATAAAGCTAGCTAAAGGAGAGGAATAAAATGAAGTTTTCAAATCCAATGATAGTTGTTTCTAATATGGAGAAATCAAAGAAATTTTATTATGAAGTACTTGGGTTAGAGGTTGTTGTTGACTTTGGAGCAAATGTAACTTTGACTGGTGGTATTGCATTACAAACAAAAGATACTTGGTTATCATTTATATGCAAACAGAATGATAAAATTGCTTTTGGTGGAAATGTAGGGGAATTATATTTTGAGGAAGATGATTTTGACAGCTTTATCCAAAAGATTAATACCATCTCAGATATTAATTATGTACATCATATGATAGAACATTCTTGGGGGCAGCGTGTTATTAGATTTTATGATCCTGACAAGCATATTATCGAAGTTGGAGAAAATATGGTCATGGTCGTAAAAAGATTCTTAAATAGTGGTCTATCCCTAGAAGAAACGGCTATTAGGATGGATGTGCCAGTTGAGTATATAGAGTCGTGCCTAAAATAGGTATAAAAAATAGCAATACTATGATCTTAGAGCGCTACAGGAAAAGGGTTAGAAATTATAATGTAGAACAACACAAGGAAATCTGATTTAAGACCATATATTTCTTATAATTTTAGAAATTACCCACAGATTTCACCAAAATATAAATGAAAAAGCCATTGAAGGAGCTAAACTAATTATATACATGGAATTAGTAGTTGTTTATATTAACCTATATTTTACTAAAGCTAATTAATACTCTAGTAAAGTTAATTAATATGACATGATGCTGTCAAGTTTTATGCTGTATTATTATACAAAATAGGAGGTGTAGTTATGGAGCAATATGCGGATAAAGAAACTTTCATAAATGAAATAAAAAAGACATCAACACTTTTTATAAAGGAATTTGATGATGTAGCAGAAAGTGATAAGAATCTTATTATAGAAGGAGTAGATAGAGCCCCTGGACAAATCATTGCATACCAACTTGGGTGGATGGAGCTGCTTAAAAGCTGGGAAAGTGATGAATTAGCTGGAAAGGAAGTAATAACACCAGATAAAGATTTTAAATGGAATCAACTAGGAAAGTTATATGAAAGATTTTATACTAAGTATAATGGCTATTCTTTATCAGAGTTAAAGGAAATGTACATTTCAGATGTAGAGGATATTATTTTATGGATAAAAGATTTTAATGAGGATGAGTTATTTAATCAAGGAGGCAGAAAGTGGGCAGAGTCAACACCATCTAATTGGCCAGTTTGGAAATGGATTCATATAAATACTGTTGCACCTTTTAAATCTTTTCGCAGCAAAATTCGAAAGTGGAAAAAACTTCGTGCAGCACAGGTATAATCCATTAAGTAAGTACTGCATAGTAATTAATAATAGAATTTATCATTGAAATCTGTATATTTTTAAATAAGTTTAAGTCGAATGATATTCAAGTTTTCTTAATTTAAATGTGAATTAGCCTCTATTGTTTGTTATAAAAGGTAAACTTATAATAAATTTATCAAAAGGTATTTTGAAGCCTAAATATCGGAGGTATAGAATTGAACGAATTAAATATAGGGGAAACAATTTTAAAGTTAAGAAAAGAGAGAAAATTGACTCAAGAGGAATTAGCTCTTATGATTGGAATTTCAGCAGGAGCAGTAAGTAAGTGGGAAAATGGAAATTCAATGCCTGACATTTCAATATTAGCTCCTCTAGCCAGAGCTTTAAACATATCTATTGATACATTATTATCATTTCATAAAGAACTTTCAGAAGAAGAAGTTAATAATATAAAATCAAAGCTCACAAAACTATTTCTTCATGAGGGGTATGCAGTTGGTGAGAAAGAATGTAAAAAATATCTGAGCGAATATCCAAACAGTATTCATTTAAAAGTCGAAGTTGCAGGGTTACTTAACACATACCTTATGATGTCTGAGGATGATTCAGAAGAGCTTATAAAAGCAAAAAGACAAGAAGCTTTAGATCTGCTTAATGAGGTAGCTGAAAGTAAAGATCCTAAATATATGCAAACAGCTCTGTTTTTTATTGCTCATATAAATATGATTTTGGAAAATTATGAAGAAAGTGAAAGAGCACTTAATGAACTTCCCAAAAGCTTAGATCCAGTAACTTTATACCCAATTATTCTTGAAAAACAGGGAAAGAAAAAAGAAATTCAAAAATTTTGCAGCAACAAATTATTGAATTATCTAAATAATAGTATCCTTATGCTAATTATAATGGCGAAGACATCAAAGAAAGAAAAAGATTATGAAAAGGCAATACTTTATTTAGATGCATGTCATAAGATTCAGGATATGTTTCATATTGGATTAGGTTCAGCTGCATATAAATATGTTGAATTATATATTGAAATTGGAGATAAAGAAGCTGCTGCCAAATGGTTTAAAACCTATATTGAAGAAGTAATTTATATGGGATATGACTACAGCAGCAATCCTTATTTTAATAAAGTTGAATTAGAAATAAAACCTGAAGAACAAAAAATAATTAGAAAGAAAATGCTTAAATCAATTATTGATAATGAAGAATTTAAAGTCTTAAGTGGAATTTCGGAGTACGAAATGGCTATTAGAGAAATAGAAAAAGCCATTCTTAGCAGCTTTCAATAGGATTATATTTGATTTTTGTAAGAATTCACATAAGTTCGATTTTCATAGCTTTTCGGAATCAAAATATTTATGATTTCGGTGAGGTATACGCATAAGTATATATTATAGTTGGGTTATCTGTAATAGGGCATTTTGATTAGGGGGATTTGAGATGAATTGGCTTGGTATATTACCAATTTTAATTGGAGTAATCTATTTAATATATTCTATTTGGTGTAAAGATAAAATTACTTACTACAATAAAAGATTTGCAAGAAAAACAGCAATGACAATTATAAAACCAAGAGAATTTTTCAGGATGCAATTAAAGTTTGCAATATTAAATTCAGTGTATCTTATTATAGCTGGAATAGTAATAATAATTTTTAATGTTTCTAATATTTTTGTTATATTATCAATTGGAGGATTTCATTTTGTAAATCTTATATTAGTGATACAAAGTAAAATGAAGGGGTATACTTACTATGAATAATTGGTAAGTATATTAATAAGAGATTATAATGATTAAAATATAAGAAGGGCACTATTTCTAGTGCCTTTTAGTAAAAGGTAACACTTGAATTACCAACGACTATGATTAAGGAACCATAATCAAATGGCTTTAAAGTGTGTTCAGTGGATTCGGTTTCTAACTTTACCATTTCCTTCATTGAATAATCAGAATCAAGTATAAAGATAATAGCCTTGCCGCTAGGAGAATCAATCTTAACTGTCATAGGAGTACTTATTAATAAATTTGAATCTCTTGCATTATAAATTCCTTGAGAAAGAGTTTTACCAGATTGACTATAAGCGCTGGTTGTTAATGATGTAACTAATACTAATAAGAAAGCAAATAATGCTGTACGAAATCTCTTCATTAAAAATCATCCACCTTTCTTAATTAAACTGTATAATTAATTGATTTATTTTATTATGTGAAAAGTTAATATATATATTCAGAATAGATCTTTATTTAATAAAACAAAAATAAGCCCTTGAAAATAAGGGCTTATTCTGGTGGTTCACTTTTAATGAAATTAAATTACTACTATCTTACGAGAGTAGTATATGCTGTTTATGAAAAAATATTCAAAACTATAATATTGTAAATAATTGTTAGCTTAAATAAATAATAAAAAAGAGATAGCAGGGTAATCTAAAATGCTATCTCTTTACCATAGTTGAAAGTTAATACTTCATTGATAATTATTTGCAAAAGTTAAGTGAAATATTCAAAAGTATTAAAATTTTTTCATAGAGTGGATTTAATAAGTTTTATTTATTCCCCATTAAAGTTAATATTAAAATTTAATGAATTAATATAATCCTCGATTTTACTTTTTGAATCAAGACTTATTTTATATGAAACAGTAAAAACTTTTTCTAAAAAGGTATAATATATCTTTACAATGAAAACCTCATTCTTTTCTTCTATAAAGTCAAGGCTCCTTATATCTATATATTCAATGAATTTATTTCCAATAAAAATTCCATCTTCAAGAAAATACATTTTAGATACAACTTTGTCATATAAAAATAGACACAAAATAATAATAAATATAAGAATACAATTGCTTAGCAGTAAGTATAAAGAAAAGCTTTCTGTAATATTTCTTATTATAAGAAATACAATAAAGATATACATAAAATATGAGTGTTTATTAGAGCATAAATGTGAATCAATTACTAAATTAGCTTTTTTATCTCCAACTAACCTATGGTAGGATTGGATATAATTTATCATAAAAATTAATGAAATGCAGAAAAAAACAAGGAATAGAAGAATATCTAAATATTTAAATATTAAAATCATAAATCACCTCAATCTAAGTCTATTTAAATTATATTATACATAAATATATGACAAAAATAAACATAATAGCATTATGCTTACACGAAAATAAAAGTATATAATCAATAAAGTTTAAAGATTATATACTTTTATTTTATATTATTAAACACTTTTTAATGCACATCTCAAAGAAATAACTGGATTATATATTAAGGAAATCTGAAAAATAAAGCTTAATTAATCTTAATTTTGATTTCATTTAAAGCTGAATTCATAGAATCTAAAAGATTTAATTTATCAGTAAGCTCCTTAATTATTTCCCGATAGTTCTTTTCTCTTTCTTCCTGCTTCAAGTCTCTGGTTTCCTGTGCTTTTAATATGTATACTATAAGCACACAGCTGAGTAATGTCCAGATTCCTTGAGTCATAGAAACTTTTATAAGGTCATCATACATAATATCAACCCTCCATATATAACTTAGTTTTTAGTAGATTTAAAGAAACTCTTTTAGCTGTATTTACAGATTGTCTAGATATTTTAAGAATTTTACCAATTTCAATATCTGAAAGCTGCAGATAGAATTTATAATAAACAATTTGTTTTTGTCTAGGTTTTAATGATGAAATTAAATCATTGAAGAATACATCTGAATAATCATTAGAATTATTTTCATTAAATGATTCTAATGATTCATCATCACAATTAAAGGTGAGGAGACTATTATCACGATTGACTTTATATGATAATCTAATTGCTTGATTTCTAAGACATCTTTTTATATACATTGAAGCATCAGCGCCAGAAACAAATTTATCAAAATTTATCTTTGTAATTAATTCATAAAGAAATATGATAAGGTCTGTTTCAGCTTCGGGATATTTTAGTTTATAGATTAGGTATTTTATCTTTGAATTAAAATAAGATAAGATTTCCATAAAATTATTTTTATTTTTCTGAAAAATTGTAAGTTTTTCTAATAAGTCTATATCCATATTCTAACCTCCAAGCGATTTATTTAGGCTTGCTTATTTGCTATTAAATAAAGCTAATGTCATGACATATATTAATTTTAACGGTTATATTGATAAAATGAAACTGGCGATATCATAGAAACTGAATTATATTATGAGATAGTATATATGAGATTTATGTTTTCATCTGTTATCTTAAATTTGCTAAAAAGATTATCTGTAATAATGATAAAATAGTTGAAATTCAAAAAATAATATCAGATATTGAACTAGATGAATTTTCATTAATCTTTCTAGTTTACTATAATAAGTTTATAGTCAGTTAAATAACTGCTATAGACTTAACTGATTATGCGGCTAAAAAGAAAATACCTTATCATAAAGTTATTAGAAAGAAAAATGTTGACCTAAAGATAGAATTGTGGAGAGATAAAAATAACCTGCAAAGATTCTGAAGGTTATTTCTATAATGTACACTTTATAATATTATTACAAAAGCGCATTTACAATTTAGAGTAAATATAAAAATTGTAAGCCATGTATGTTTATGTTAAAATATGTTCGTATTAAAATACAACAAGTTAATCCAATAAGGAGAATAAAATTGAAAAAGATAAAAATTATTTTATCAGTAGCAGCTATATTAGTAACATTAAGTGGTTGTGGAAATCAAAAACCACAAAATAATGCTAACCAAACCAATAATGATACAACTACTGAGGCTACTACAGATACTAGTGATAATACTACTAGTAACAGTGATTCAAAAAATACAGATAATAATACTGAAACAAATAATACTGCTAGCTCATCTACTGATAGCAAAGATACAAATATTGCAGTGGAGAAAAACAATAATAGCACGAATAATAATTCTAGTTCACAAAACAATGATAAAGAAACTAGTAATGATGAAAAATCATTTTATGGTAATTGGGAAATCAAAAAAGTAGCAGGATATGCAAAGGTATCTGTTGGTGAAAAAACATCACTAATAGGTTTAAAGATTAGTTTGTCAAATAACTTAGCGACCTTTGGTAATGAATCTTATAATAATCCACAATATAAGATGATAAACAAAACTCAAAATAATATGGCGAGTGAGTATAAGACCAATCTTTCAAAAATAGGTGTTAGTACTGATTCTATTATGCAATTAAATGTATCAGATAAAATAACTTTATTCATCAAGGACAATAATACTTTACTTTATTTTGATGAAGGTGTATTTTATGAGGTTAAAAGAGAATAGTAAAATATAAAGATAAAAGAGGTAATACGCAAAAATGTAAATTACCTCTTTTATCTTTGTTTATATATGTTTTTTCAATGTATAATTCTATTTCTAATTGCTTTTTGTTATAATTAACTAACAATAAGTTGTAAATAAAAATTTATATGTTTTTTAAGGAGATACTATTTATGAAGAAATATGATACAGTTATATTTGATTTGGATGGAACGCTTCTTGACACTCTTGAAGATCTTGCTGATAGCGTGAATTTTGCATTAGGAAAATATAATTTTCCATCTAGAAAAAAGGAAGAAGTTAGAAGTTTTGTAGGAAACGGAGTTGGGCGTTTAATGGAGCTTTCTGTACCTGACGGCTTAAATAATCCTTATTATAAGGAATGTCTTGCAGATTTTCGGAGTCATTATTCAAAAAATATGCAAAATAAAACTAAAGCATATGAAGGAATCATGGGGCTTTTAGATGTTTTATCAAAGGAAAACTATAAGCTTGCAATTGTTTCTAATAAATTTGATGCAGCAGTAAAAGAGCTTAATAAGATTTATTTTGAACAATATATAAAAGTTGCAATTGGAGAAAGTTCAAATATTGCTAAAAAACCAGCCCCTGATACAGTAATTAAAGCTTTAAAGGAGTTAGATTCTACTGATGATAAAGCTATATATGTTGGCGATTCAGAAGTAGATGTAAAAACAGCTAGAAATGCTGGAGTTAAATGTGTAGGCGTAACCTGGGGATTTAGAGATAGAGATCTTCTAAAGGAAAAAGGTGCTGATTACATTATAGACAAGCCATGTGAGTTGCTAGAGATAATTGGTGATTCTGAGAACTAAGAATCTAATTTTAAGAGTAACTTTTTACGTATAGTTCAATTTCTAAAATATTATTTTGATATTGTTGAAATGGAAACAAAAGAGTAATATAATATTGTTAATGCGTCAAAAAGTGGGAGGATAGGCCATGAACAAACAAGAACAGGTCTTAATGGATTTTAGGAAAGTATTTAATAAGATGGCTTGGCTTAATAAACTTAAGATGGAAGATAGTCTTAAGGGATATAACCCATCAGAAGTACATTACATTGAATGTATTGGAAGAAACGTAGAGTCCAACGTGACAAAACTTGCAGAGTCTCTTTATATGACTAGGGGAGCTATAAGTAAAATGACAAAGAAGCTTATACAAAGAGGCATTATAGAAAGCTATCAGAAGCCAGATAATAAGAAAGAGATCTATTTTAGGCTTACTGAACAAGGCCAAAAAGTTTATGAGATCCATGAAAAGCTGCATAAAGAGTTTCAAGATCGAGATAAAGTCGTATTTGAGCAAGTGACTGATGAACAATTTGACGCTATGCTTGGCTTCATAGAAAAATATAGCAGACATTTGGACGCAGAAATAAATAAACTTGGAATAGATACTAAGTCGGATAAATCTGAATAATTAAAATAAAACTATAAGCAGCCTAATTCCATTTGGAATGGGCTGTATTTTTATTTCTTTCAATATAGATAAACAGACTTATGGGATACTACACCGAAATGAATAATATACTTTTGTTCCAGTTTCTAGGCAATTCTGATGGGTGATTCTAAGGCTATAAAGTTGTACCCAAAGTGCTAGCCTCGAAGAACAAGCTCCGAACTAGCACATTTGGAACAACTTATAGCCAAAGAATCACATCCATCAAAATTGCCAACGAAACATTCCACAAAAGTACATTACTCATTTCTGGTTGGAAGATATTTTATAGTCTAAGTATAGTTTATAATTGTGTTATCTACATATAGGGTTCCATATTGATAACAATACATATTCACTGTTTAAATTTCCTGAATAACAGCCATATCGAAATTTCATAAGTTTGAATATCATTGTGGAGCCCTATAGATTAACAGAATTGAATTTAAATTTATATGTGAAATGATTATCTGTCATTGTTAAAATTTTGTGTGTCTTATACTAGAAATTTCATAATTCCTTTGCAATAAAATTGTATGTAACGTAGTCTTACCAACGCAATGCCAGTAAAAATATGTAATTTTAGGTAAAATATAATATTTAAAGTGAAATTAACTATAAGTTAACTGGTATTTAAAATAAAAGGAGTAACTTTATATAAGAACAAAATATTTAGAAGGTGGTAAGATTATATGAAAATTAGTAAGAAAGTTAAATTCATGCTTCCAATTGCTGTAGCCACAGTCATGGCTACGTCTGCCAGTATACCTTTTATAAGGAACGTTAATGCTGAAATTACTGGTACATCAGGTATTGAAAATTTCTCATTACCTAAGGTTACAGGACCTTATAATATTAATGCAAATGTTGGTTCTGATCCCAAAGAGCTTGATTTTGCTTGGTTCACACAATCTTCTGGAAAGACACAAATAAAAATTTCACGTACATCTAATATGAAGGGTACAGAATTTCCAACTTCTGCAGATATTCAGGATGCGGAACAAACTGTTGTAAAAGCTACACAATCTATTAATCAGAATGAGACAGCCCTTACAGATATTAATGGAAAGGCTACTCCTGCTAATAATGGGGATGATGTTTATAATGGGAAGAAAACAGAAGGTGCTCCAACTGGTGAATATTCAAATAAAGTGAAAATAAAAGGATTAGATCCAGATACACAATACTCTTATTCTGTAAGTGATGGACAAGGTAATTGGAGTCCAGTTTATACAATTACCACACTACCTACCGATAAAGTAACGTTTGCTGCTTTTGGTGATCCACAAATTGGTGCATTTGATAATTCTAAAGGTACTGCTAAATCTAATGCTACAGGTGGTCACAAGAACTTAAATGATGATAAAACAGGCTGGAATAATATGCTGAAACTAGTGACTCAAAATAAGGACTTAAACTTCCTTTTTTCAATGGGAGATCAAATTAACGATTATAATTACTTAGTTCAACCTTCAAATTCATCTGATGGACAATGGTATCAATATAGGGACTTCTTTAATCCTGATTCTACAGTGAATTACATGCAAAACATGCCTTTGGCTGCTTTCTGTGGTAATCATGATCACCAAATGGGTGAATATTATGGCTATCACTATAATCAGCCAAATATAAGCAAGTTAGGTGCTACACAATATGGAAATGATGGTGACTACTGGTTTACTGCTGGTCCAGTATTATTTTTGGTATTGAATGCAAATAACTATGGTACTGCTGATCATGACCAATTTATAGCAGAGGCTATTAAAGCTAATCCAAATGTAAAGTGGAAGGTTGCTACATGGCACCAATCTGCATACAGCGAAGCTAATCACAATACTAAAAATGAACTTGATGACCCAGTTTTAACAATACGTAATACTTGGACAAAAATGATGGATAAATACAATATAGATGTTGTATTACAAGGGCATGATCACTACTATACTCGTACTGCACAAATGTTAAATGGAAGTGCTGTTGATCCTAATACTGGTGCTCCTGAAACTTTGAAAAATAGTAGCAACGCTTCTGTACCAGGCACTACAAATCCAAATGCTACTTATGCAAAAAAAGAATATCCAGACAGTGTAACTAATCCTAAGGGAACAGTTTACTTTACTCTTGATTCAGGTACAGGAAGTAAATATTATGACTTCAACAAGGGTAATAATGATACAATTGGCGGAAGTGCTGATCATTCATTTAGTGTTGTTGGATGGCAGGGGTATGTTCCATCGTACTCATATGTAAGTTTCACTGATGATACATTTACAATCAAGACTTATGCAGCAAATGATTATACAATTGGTAATCAATCATTAATTGATAGCTACACTATTACAAAGAAATAATAAATAAGCATAACTTAGTAAAAGACAAAAGTTCAGTTAATATTGACTGGACTGTTTGTCATATAAAATTAAACTGCTTTTTATAAGGCAGTATAGAAGTAGGAGAATAGCATGAATATTATGAATATAAAATTAGGTTGGATTTCATCTATTAAAATAGGGGGCAAAATTATTGGATCTATTGCCATTTTGTCTGCTTACATTATACTGGCTATACTTTTTAGCTCACATACACCTATTTATAATCCATTTAGTTCGGGAGCAGGTGGAGAAGTACATTATGAAAAGGGTAAAGTTCTCTCAATTGATGAACAGGTAATAAATTCATCAGGTTTTTCTGGGCTTTACATTGGAAGACAAATTGTAGATGTACTTATAGAAAGTGGGCAATATAAAGGACAGACTTTTAAGGTTAATAATGCCCTTAATTATGATACTAATTTTATTCTTCATAATGGACAGGATATTGTGGTGTCTGTTAATACATCTACTGATGATAAATCATACGTAAATGTTTATATGTTTGCACCATATCGTGTTGTTCCTTTGCTTGTACTTATAGGCCTTTTTATTGGAGCAATCTGCTTAGTAGGTGGATGGCGTGGTTTTCATTCTGTGCTAGGGATAATATTTACATTGACCACGGTATTATTTATTTTTGTTCCATTACTTTTCATGGGTGTGTCTGATGTCTTGGCAACTATGTTGCTTGTCATTGTAACTTCTTGCGTAACCCTCTTTCTAGTGGGTGGATTTGATAGAAAAACTTTGTCCGCTGTATTAGGAACAGTTGCAGGTGTTGTTGTGTCAGTTGTAATTATGCTTATTTTTAGTAGGATTCTAGGTATATCTGGTTATACATCTTCAGATACAGATGCATTGCTTAACATTGCTGGACAAAGTAAGCTGCAGGTGAAAGATCTTTTATTTACAGGTATTATTATTGCTTCACTTGGAGCTGTAATGGATATTGCTATTTCTATTGCTACCTCAATCAATGAATTAAAGAAGCAAAATCAGGATGCGTCCTTTAGTGAATTATTCAGTTCAGGTATGAATATTGGACGAGATATGATGGGGACTATGAGTAATACTCTTATTCTAGCATTCCTAGGTGAATCCATTTTCTCTTTTATTTTAATGTACTCTTACCAAGTACAGTTTAGGCAATTGATTAACTCAAACGGTGTTGCAATTGATATTCTTAATGCTGTTTGCGGGAGCTTAGCAGTTATACTTACAGTTCCAATTGTATCGGCTATTGCAGCAAAACTGCTTCAAGGAAAGCAAAGTTCCGTTAAAGAACAAGAAACTAGTTCTAATGTACTTTAGATACCGGAACTTATGCATATAACTCGCCGAAATCATAAATATTTTGATTCCGAAAAGCTATGAAAATATCGCTGAAGGTTCTAAGCAGCAGGTTGTATCCACTTTAGCATGCTCCAACTTTCAGTTTGACAAGCTAAAATGGAACAACCTACAGCTAAGAACCTTTAACAGCTCATTTTCAAATGTTTTCTACACAAATATATTTATGATTTCTAGTGCAGATATGAACTCAAAGTTTTAGCGACTTTGTAAATATGTTCATCTAATAAGTTTAATTCTTAAATTGTTTATCTATAATAAAACAACAGGCAGCCTAAAACTATTTGTAATAGGCTGCATTTTTATTGATGATATTTTGTTGACAGGTAAACAAAATAATGTTAAGATGATTTTGTTGAGAGGTAAACAAAAAAATATCTGCTACTAAAGGAGAATTTAAAATGAAATCAGAAAGTACAAAACAAACTATAGATATAAAAGGTATGCAAGGAGGAAAAAGTATGAATGTAATCGGAATTATAGCTAGTTCAAGGAAAGAAGGGAATACTGCCTGGATAGTAAATAAAATACTCGAAGGTGCGAAAGAACAAGGTGCTGAAACTCAATACTTTGATTTCAATAGTCTTGATATCAAACCATGTCAAGGATGTTGGGCCTGCCATAAAGGTGATCAGGGGTGTGTTATCAAAGATGATATGCAAAAACTTAATGATGCAATTGACCGTGCAAATGTGATTGTTTTTGGTTCGCCGATTTATATGATGCAGATGAGTGCTCAAGGAAAGATCATCATTGACAGGATGTTTGCACGATTTTCTCCACGATACTCTCCATATTTCAAGGAAGAAAATGCAGCTGAAAAAAGACTAGTTCTTACATTTAATCAGGGAAATCCAGATCCTGAGCTATTCAAGTCGTATATTGATTATACTAAGCACATGTTTGAGCTGCTTGAATTTGATGTTAAAGAGGTACCGGTTGTTACTGGTTTGAGAAATGGACCAGCAAATGAAAGAGAAGATCTTAACATTATGTTAAAAGATGTAGGAAAAACAATTGTTTCGGAAGGGATCTCGAAGTAATAAGGATACTAGGTATCTTTGCTCATTCCTCCATTTTGGAGGGATGGTCAAAAATACCCAATTTGTTACACGGTAATAATAGTTCTTAATGAAACAAAATAACAACTATTAGCAGTAGGATTCACTCAGTTTATATCAACATCACTCATAAATCTTTACAAAATAACAGATATTGATAGGAGGGTTTAAATGTCCAAATTTAAATCAAATAATGAACAAAACTCAGAACAAATTATAGATAAACATGCTTTAATATTCGGTCTTATATCTGTATTTCTTTGTGGAATAGGCTTTACGATCATAGCACCAGTCGTTCCATTCTTAGTTCAGCCTTATACAAGTAATGCAGGAGAACAAGCTATAGTTGTTACACTCCTTACATCTGTTTATGCAGTTTGCGTGTTTTTGGCAGCTCCAGGTCTTGGTGCTTTGAGCGACAGATATGGACGTCGTCCAGTACTCTTAGTATGTCTATTGGGTTCAGCAATCGGGTACGTAGTCTTTGGTATAGGAGGCGCCTTATGGATACTATTTGCCGGGCGTATAATAGATGGTATAACAGGTGGGACTATAAGTACTATTTTTGCATATTTTGCAGACATAATTCCTAGTAATCAGAGAACTAAATACTTTGGATGGGTGAGCGCTATTGTAGGTGTAGGTACTGTAATTGGTCCAACTTTAGGTGGATTACTTGCTAAGTTTGGTTATTCTGTACCAATGTATTTTGGAGCAATAATAACTTTACTAAATGTTATTTATGGAATCTTTTTTATGCCTGAGAGTCTTCACAATGAAGATAGATTAGAGAAGATCACTTTTGTGAGACTAAATCCATTTACACAGCTTGCAAGCATACTTTCTATGAAAAGTATAAAAATGTTACTTATATCAGGGTTCTTACTTTGGATACCAAACGGATCTTTGCAAGCAGTATTTTCACAATTTACAATAGATACTTTTAGCTGGAAGCCTACAGTAATCGGACTCATGTTTTCAATTATGGGCTTTCAAGATATCATTTCACAGAGCCTTATAATGCCAAAGCTTTTGCTAAAACTTAATGATAAACAAATAGCGATTCTCGGCATGGGGTCGGAGATTATAGGATATGCTTTTATTGCTCTATCCGCTTTGTTATCATTTTATCCTCTCTTTATCATTGGAATGTTTATATTCGGTTTTGGTGATTCAATATTTGGGCCTTCATTCAATGGGATGCTTTCTAAATCTGTGGATTCAAGTGAACAAGGAAGGATTCAAGGAGGCAGTCAATCTATTCAGGCTTTAGCAAGAATGATTGGACCTATCATTGGTGGACAAATTTATGTATCACTTGGTCATTCAGCACCTGCTTTTATGGGGATACTCCTTATAGCATTGGCAATACCAGTTTTATATAAGAGGACCCATGTAAATATATAAAACATATACGTTGCAAAAATAACTCTTCATCATAATTCTAAAAATATTACAAGAATTTTATCTGTGATTGTGAATTGTGAAATGTAGATTGTAAATTGTAACATATATACATACTTTATTTTCAGGCGAGTATCAATTTTCATTTTGGATTGTAAGGAATATAAAAATAATAAAAAGTCCATGTCGCCTAAGATTTTGGTATAAGGCGAGGAGATGAAGTGTCCTCATATTATATAGAATCTGACAGCTTACATTAAATATGTAGGCTGTTTTTTTATTATTTAGGAATTTATATTCCAATAAAATTTGTGGACGAGGTACTTCCTTGAGGGTATAACTTAAAAAAGGTTGATTGACTAGTTTTTGTATTTTAAAAAGAATAAAAAAGAAATCTTATTCGCCTGCGATTTTGTTCTTTGCTTAAAAGTATAAAACTTCTGAATTTTGAAAGACAATGATATAAATGGTTAAGTGGAAGAGGTTTGTAAAAATCAATATGATTAAAGAATTAATGAGGGCTAGAGAATATCTAGCCCTTATTAATTTTACATATTTATCATATATACTGATAAATTAATTAGGAAGATTAAGGGAAAAAGAGAAAATATAAGCATGACTGATATAATTGATAAAAATATCATTATTGACGATAGAAACGGGTTTTGGTTTTATCGGAAAAACTGATAAAATATAAGTATAGTAAGACAGACAAGCAGCTAAGAACGTCGATTGAATGGGGGAGAATATATGAAATTAACACCAATAAGATTAAGGAGATTAAACTCTGGTCTTGATAGTGAGGAGGTTATAGAAGCATTAAAAATAAGTAAAAGTACATTTTATAAGTTAGAGCAAGGATGGACAAGACCATCGCCTGCACTGATAAAAAGACTTGCAGATATTTATAAATGCTCAACAGATGACATATTTAAAGATTTAAAGATAACAGGATAGACAATAAAAGATTCATCAAAATTTATGGGTGGATTAGAAGAGGTAAAAAACAAAAGTTATCGAGATAGATATTTTATGTCAGGGGGAATTCAAATTGTTAATTAAGTGTAACTGGAGAACCTGTAAAAATTATAAAGATGGAGTATGCAAAGCAGATTCTATTGAATTAAAGAGCTTTGATTACGAAGAAGATAACGAAGAGTTAGAAGGTTTAAAATGTGCCACATATGAATATGATTCCTTTTGGATGTGCGATAAGGGAAGAGAAGTAGATGCAAGATGATATATAAAGAATACGAAAGCTATAAGATGGTATAGGAGTTGATAAGATGAGCGAGGGCTGGTTTAAGATTCACAGAGTTTTATTTGAAAAGGCTATTTGGTTAAATTCAACTTTAGAGCAGAAGGTTATATTGATTACGATTCTAAGTATGGCAAATCATGAAAAAAGAGAGTGGGAATGGAAAGGAACAAAGTTTAAAGCAGAAGCAGGTCAATTTGTAACTTCCCTGGAGGGAATAGTTAAGAAAAGTGGTGATGGAATATCACTTCAAAATGTAAGAACTGCCCTTAAGAAATTTGAAAGATATGATTTTTTAACACAAGAGGTAACAAAGACTGGAAGACTTATAAAGATAGTAAACTGGGAACTTTACCAAGGAAAGCAAGAGAAAAATAGCAGTCATTCTAGCAGTGAATTAACAAGCATATCACAAACAGCTGACAAAGAGCTAACAACTAACAAGAATAATAAAAACTATAATAATCATAAGAATAATGTATTTATAGAAGAATTTACTAAAAATAAGCTGCTAATTGAAAGTATATTAGAATTTATAAAAATGAGAGAAAGAATCAAAAAAACAATAACGGATAAAGAATTAAAAATGTTATTGAATAAACTAAAAGATTTATCTCAAGACGAAGAAATACAAATTAAAATTTTAGAAAACAGCATAGAGCATTGTTGGCAGGGATTATATCCATTGAAGGAGGAAAAGTATATTTATGGAGGCTCTTCAAAGAATATTAAATCAGGTGAGAGAAAATTCAATATTAAAATCCCAGAACGGAAACCAAAAGCAGGTGAAGGCTGCACAAGAGACAGGCCATTTTAAATGTGAAAAATGCAAAGATACAGGTTATATTATAAAAGCTCAGTTTCATGCACAACCACTGATGACACCATGTTCGTGCTTAGAGATTGAAAATGTCAAAAGGCTATGGAAAAATAGTGGGATAAACCCAGAAAATTTAGAAAAGACCTTTAGCAATTTTGAAGAATGGTCAAGAACTTCTAAAAAAATGAAATTTATTGCAACAGATTATTATATGAGTTTTGACGAGATAAGATCAAATAGGAAAAATTCAATTCTACTTTGTGGTAATCCAGGAAGTGGAAAGACTCATATTGCCTTAGCTCTTGCAAATAACTTTTTGAAAAATAATATAAAAGTTGTTTACATGCCTTATAGAGATGTAATTACAAGCCTTAAACAAAATATACTAGACAAAGAATATTATAAAAAGACCTTAAGCAAATATCAAACCTGCGAAATTCTATTAATTGATGATTTATATAAAGGAAAAGTTAATGAAACAGACATAAATATAATGTTTGAACTGATAAATTATAGGTATTTTAATCACTTGCCAGTTATTGTTTCAAGTGAGTTCACAGTTGAAAGACTGCTAAATTTTGATGAAGCAATAGGAAGTAGAATATATGAAATGACCAAGGATTTTATAGTTGAAATTCAAGGCACGGAAAATAATTATAGACTGAGGTGAGAATATGTCCAATATACATTGGTGCATATGCTTAAAAAGCAGCAATATGCCAGGGAAAATAATTTTTAAAAAACATGCTGAATTTGGAGATAAGGCAAATAAACTCTTAGAGAAGAAAAGTGCTGAGTTGATGGGGGGAGAGGTTTTGAAAGGTGAATATAGCTATGCAGATGGAAACAAAGATTTAGAGTGCGAAAATGATTTTGCTCTAATAAAAGAAATTAATTCATTAGGTTATGAAAATAATGAAACAAGTGAAAATATCAAGAATAAAGTTTCAATTAATAAAGTTGAGGGGAGAAATAATATGGATTCAAAAGGAATTATACAAAGATTAAATACATGCATTATAGCATTAAACAGGAGCAATACACAATTAAAAACTTTGGGGCTTAAAAAGGCTCAGGCAGAGAAAGAATATAAAGTAAAACAAGCTGAGGAAATATTAAAACTTAGGGAAGATAAATACCCAGCTACCTTAATAATGGAATTAGTCAAAGGAAATAAAGAGGTTGCAGAATTAAGACTTCAAAGAGATGTAGCGGAAAATGCTTATTTTACATGCTTAGATGGAATAGATAATTTAAGAATAGAAATAGAATTGATAAAGAATAAATTAAAATGGCTTAGAGCTGAACTTAATAGTCTATAAAAGGGAGTTGATTGGTGATTTTATTTCTTAATGTTTAGCTTAGATGCAAGCTTCATGCCAGTAGAAGATGATAAATAGTTTTATTTATAGATAATCCAACTAACACCTGAATTTATGCATGTAACTCGCCGAAATGAATAACATACTTTTGTTCCAGTTTCTAGGTAATTATGATGGGGGATTCTAAGGCTATAAAGTTGCACCCAAAGTGCTAGCCTCAAAGAACAAGCTTTGAACTAGCACATTTGGAACAACTTATAGCCAAAGAATCACATCCATCAAAATTACCAATGAAACATTCCACAAAAGTATATTAATCATTTCTAGTTGGGATATATTTCATAGCATAAATCTAACTTATAATTGTGTTATCTATAAATCATAGTGTGAATATAAAACTTGATTAAATTGAGATCTATTTTGTGGAGAGGTATAAGGAAACTTTGAAAGATTAGTAAGTAATAAGGCTAATGAGTAAGGAGGAGTGATATATGAATATCACTCTGCAAACAAGGAATTGGGAATGATTACAATTAAATCATAACATATAAATGCATCATTGTAATGGTTTTTAATAACCAAAATTGTGGCATCATTCCCCATTTCTTTTGATCTAAATTCATCTAGCTATACTAGTTGAAATAATATAATGTTCAAAATCAAATTTACATAAATCTCAACCGAAATTGAATACATATTTGTTCTATAAGGCTATGAAAATTTCACTGAAATGTTCTAAATGGAAGGTTACACTTATTACTGCATGTTCCTACTTTCAATGTGACAAGCAGTAAATGGAACAACTTCTCATTAAGAATCTAAGCAGCTTATTTTAAAATGCCTACTTCATAGTATGAACTTTGAGGTTACAAACATGTACCAAATTTTTCTGTTTATGATATATCAAATTTTAAATATGGAGACCTATTATATACAAAATGAATTTTACTTATTTTTAGAAATTTAGAAACTAGGGGTGGTTAATATGAACAGTACAATAGATAAAGTAAGAAGATATAGAGAGATTTTAGCGGACATACAAGATATAGATATAAGAGTTCAGGAGATTGAGGAAGAAATCATAGGAATAAGTGGAATAGAGATGGGAGAAAGAACAGGTAAAACTTATAAGATTACCTCAAGTGTGGAACAGCAAGCAGAAAAGTTAATGGAAAGAAAAGAAGCTTTATATAGGGAGCAAGCAAATAAGAAAAGAGAATTAAAAAGGATAGAAAATGCACTTACTATATTGACTGAAGAAGAAAGCGACATTATAAAAATTGTTCATATAGAACATAGAAAGTATTATGTTGTTCAGGAGAAATTAAAGCTGTCTTATCAAAGGATCAAGCAGCTAGAAAAGCAGGCAGCAACTAAGATGGAAAAGTATATATCATAATGATTTTTTGAAAGTTATTTCCTCGGAAATACTTGTTGTAAAATTGAAAACTTCAAAGGAAACGTGGCCGGATTTGAGACTATAACATATTTTAAATATTTTTTATTTTCTTTGAAAATATATAATTATCTATAAATACTGATAAGATTAAGCTTACACTTATTAACATATCAATTGTGCTAGTAATAATATCGTTGAAAAAAAGTTTGATTATAATTAAAAATAAACACCATAGGAAAATAAAGAAATCACTTTTTCCTAACAGTTTTAATTTTTTATAATAATTTTCACTAGATGATTGAAAATTAAAGCCACGCATTTTAATAATTTTTTTATTAAATCCTTCAAAAATATTAAAATATAGGCTAATCGATGATAGCAATAAAAAAACTGCAAGTACACACATGAAAATGATAAACATAAAAAAGCTCCTTTCATAATATCTATTTTGAAATATATTTATACTAAAAAAGAATTGTAGTTTAAGTGATTATATTTTTTTAGTTATATAATTTTAAAATATATTATGTTGCAAAAATAATTATTCGTGATAATTCTAAAAATATTGCAAGAATTCTAGCCGTAATTGTGAAATGTGCATTGTGAATCGCAACATATATAATAATATTATAATCAACAGTCATATTCATGTATATAAAATACCCAAAATAGAGTCTACAGCATTTTATTGTAGACTCTTTGATTTTTCGAAGATCTTATTTCCTAAACTAACTATTAATGATAAGCTTATTACTTCTTTTCAATTATTGCAGTATATTTTAGTTCTTTTTTCTCATCATTAAATTCAAAATTTAATTTTAAGTTAGGGGGAGAAGCATAGCCAGACAAATATATTTCATATTTATTAGCTTCAATTTCACTCATTGTTGAACTTTTTTTAATTATTTGTTTATAGTATTTATAAGATTCTTCTGGCAATGACCAAGAAGCTGAAATTCTACTTGTTGTTTCAAATAAACCGTTATATTTTCTGTAGAAATAGTCGATATTTTCAGCATCATTTGGCACTTTTTCAGGGAAAAAATTCTTATAAATGGCTTCATATTTACGCATATCATTACCAACATGTAAGTAATTCTTAGGTGAATTTGTATATGACTCTAATGGTGGAGTTACAAAAACTAACATAAATCCACTAACCAAACTTATCATGATAGAAATTAACAACACTAAAACATTTAAAATAATTTTCCATCCATATGATTTAATATAATTCATCTTACTTAAAATAATTTTTCCTAAGATACTGCAAAATAAAGGAAGCATAAACATAATAAATAAGACACTATATGTTTTAATTCCTAAACTTCCAAAATAGAAACTGGGATATTCTAAATCATAACCTATTTTAATAGAAAGATATCCAGCAATTATTCCTAATATATTAAGACCAATAATCACAGCATATATAACTTTAAATATTTTTTTTATGGTCTCAAATCGTATATTCTTTTTAGCATTCAGTAATAAATCTTTCTCTTGGAGATTAACATAAGTGTCACTATCATCATAACTTTTGACCTCAATATTTTCTGTAGCATCTTTAAAAAGTTTGCTACACTGTGCACAATCATGTAAATGCTCTTCTACAAGAAGTTTGCTTTCGGGACTGCATGTATTATCGATGTATGCAGGTAACAAGTCCATAATTACTTCACATTTCATATTTTCATCTCCTTCAGGCTTTTTTGTAACATTAGTTTTGCACGATGAAATGTAACTCTAGCCCAAGTTTCATTTTTTTCATATTTTTTACCTATCTCTTTATAACTTAATTCTAAATATGTTCTACTAAAGAATACGGTTTTGTAAGGGTCACACATTTGCATAACTATTTTTAAAATATAACTTAATTCATCTTTTTTAACAAAATCATCTTCTAAAAGATTTTTAGTATTAAATTCCATTTCTTGTATGTTTTCAATATCAACTATTTTAGATGTCTTTTTTAAATAATCAAAATATAAGTTTTTTCCTATTTGACACAGCCAAACAATCAATTTACTTTTTCCTTTAAAACTTTCAATTTTATTAAATGCCTTTACAAAAGTCTCTTGCGTTAAATCTTCTGCTAAATCATAGTCTTTAGTCAATTTTAGCAAGAACTTAAATACATTCTTAACATATAATTCATATATTATTTCAAAATCAGTTTTTTCCATCTTCCTCCCCTTTTACAATATAAATCTTAAAATGATTATTCAAAGATTTAGGTGGATTTTTAGTATTTGTATATATGACTATTAAAAAAAGATTTTGTTACAAAAAGTTAAAAATTATTGTTACTTTAAATATATCATTAGAATTATATCAGTAAAACAATTCATAGATAAACAGCATTAAATAAATAAATTATTCACTTGGAGCAAAATAAAATTAATAGAAAAATTTTAGAAATCCTAAATAATATCTATAAAAAATTAATATTGAAATCATCTATAATAGTAGATGAACTAAAAACACTTACGGAAATAATATGGTCCCTTCATACTGTCAAGTTTATTATTTTAGCTGACTATTATAAAGGGAGCATATCAAAAAGTAGGTGTTTTTATTATATAAAAATAAATAATAAAGGAAGTGTAGTAGAAAGGATGGTATATATGAAAGGTATAGACGTAAGTAATCATAATGGAAGCATAAATTTTGGACAGGTTAAAGATTCAGGAATAGAAGCTGTTTACATTAAAGCTACAGAAGGTACAACATTTAAAGATCGCTGTTTAGAGGTTAATTATTCCAATGCACATTGCGAAGGATTAAAAACAGGATTTTATCATTTTTTAGTTGGAACTAGTGAGCCAGAAACTCAGGCTAATAGTTTTTATAATGCTATAAAGGATAAAGCAAATGATCTAATTCCAATGCTAGACGTAGAAAGTAATTTTGATGGGCTAATGGACTATATATTAAGATTTATTGTTAAATTTAAAGAGATATCAAATATGCAAATTGGTATTTATACTTATACTAGTTTTACAGATAACTTGGATGATAGAATTGCTGGTTATCCACTATGGGAGGCGAATTATAATAATAATCCATGGAAATTAAATTCTAATTTCTTTGCTAATAGAGTGGGCCACCAATATTCTGAAACAGGATGTGTAAATGGTATAGATACTGATTGCGATATGAATGAGTTTAATGATGGAATAATTAATAAAACTAATGGATATGTAAGAACTAATTATCTTCCAATTGGATATAGAGGGGATGGAAGTTTTGCTGGAGTTGACATGGAATATGTGCAAGAATATTTTGAAGATATTCGTATCTATGCTAATTCAAATGAAAAGGGAATTTGGGTTGAAACTCAAAATTTGCCTATGAGCAAATGTTTGGAATTAAAAGATACGTTAGGAAGTTGGTTTTGTGATATAAAATAGTTTAAAGGGCATGAGAGTAATCTTGTGCCCTCTATTTTTTTGTACTTTTCTGATATGTCCTTAGTAAAAGGATCGTAGAGAGCTATGATATGAGCAGTTTATGTGGTGGTTTGAAATATATGTTATAATAATTATTATATGGAATAGAAATTTGGTTCAGATAGTAATTAATATTACTAATTATAGACTTTTATACTGGAGGGAAGTAGTTGAATGAGAGTAAAATATGGAAAGTGATTTTTTATTCAATGGGTATTATAAGTGTAATTGTTTTGGGGTTATGCATATATGCTATGTCTACATTTTCTGAATTATTAGATATAAAAATGAAATTAATAGGGGTGGGAGTATAATATGAAAAGAGTTTTGCTTTTAATATTTACTACCATAATTATGTTTCAATTTTTGATTGCATGCTCGACAAATAAAAATGTAGCATTTAAAGAATTTTATTCTAATGTAATTGGGTTTAGTAAAACTGATGAAGAACAAGCTATTCAGCAAGATACGATTCTAATGTTGACTAATGAAGAGTTTCAAAGATTTAAAGATAAATATTTTACACCAAGAGAAATTCCAATGAAATCACCTGATAAAGAAATGGCAATTTTATACTTACAAATACCTTCCGTAAATAGTTCAGTACAAGGATATAGAGTTGAAAGTATAAATGTAGGCAATGATACTTTAACAGTAAACTTAAAACAATCATCAGTTGCGCAAGTTGATGGAATAGAAGGTTTTGATGGTACATGGAAATGGGTTATATTAGTTCAAGTAGATAAAACTAATTTAAAAGATAATATGAAGATTGTTTTAAATAAATAAATTTAATCTAATACTTTTAAGATTAGAATAAGCCACAAAATAGGAGGTATTATGGAGATAGAGTTTAAAATTTCAAAGGATGAATTAATAGCTTTTAATATGAAGTATATTGTTAACACAAAAACTTACAAACAGCAAATTCGTGCATATGCTGTACTTGCTTTTTTTATACTGCTTGGATTGATGATTTTACTTAGAAGTACTTTATACACTGTAACTATTATTATTATGTACATTATATTCTTCTTTTTTAGAAAAAAAATATTTAACAGATCATTAAGAAGAAGATTTCTAAGAATATATGGAACAAATAAATTAACAGATACATTTGAGACAACGCATTTAAAATTTATAGAAAAAGGAATAAAAACTAATACTAGATTTTCAGAGAAAATTCATAATTGGAACTCCATAAAAGGTTTGTATTTATTAGAACAATATATTTTTATACCTACAATGAATGGTGAAAGTTTAGTAATACCTATATTGTCGTTCTATTCAATGGACGATAAGAATTTATTTTTAGATACTATTATTAAGAATACAAATTTAGAGTTAAAATATAGTTATCCTGATTCGGTTTAGTTTTAAATTCTATAAAACCTCCTCAATTTTGAGGAGGTTTTTGATATTTTATAAAGTAAAGTTATGCAATTACAATGACTGCCGAAATTGCTTCAATTGCTTCTGAAAAAGCAGATATAATTGCAGCACCTAAAGCTGTTTCAGGAAGTGCAAGTAATATAGCAGCAACAACTGCAATGCATATTATGACACCTATAGCGGGATTTTCTTTAACAAAATCAACTACGCTGCTTGCAGCAAGTTTAAGATCTTCAAGCAATTTATCTTTATCTACTCTAAATTCAATTGATAAAGTTTCTGAAAGAGAAAATGTATCATGTTCAGGCACGTTAAATGAATTTTCAAGCTCAATCTTTAAACTAGTACCATTAGTTGATGTTTTAATTGATAGTTCCATATCTTTTGCTTTTGCAAGAATTGCTGACAATTCAATGTTATCTTTATTTAAAGATGCTTTAAGATTATCAAGAGGCGTTTGTATATCGGCACCATCAAATTCACCACCTTTAAATTTTATAACTTTTGAGTCATCTCCTAAGGCAGCTTTTACTGCTGCTCCTATAGCAATTTTAACAAATGCATTATTAAATATTTCTATTTCTGCATCAGGAGTTGAGAATTCAACGCCAAATAGTTTTGCAAAACTGTTATCATTAAGTGCTCCTAAGATATCGACTGGAACTACGCTATTAACACCTGGATTCTTTCCAGAAGAAATATTATTATCAATTTCAATATCTGCATTGCCATGTAAAGTAATGGTTGAAATTTGGTCAAATGCCCAATCTTTTGGAAGTGGATATCCAAGATTTCAACTAAAGCCAGTAGACATATCACATACGAAACTACTGCAAGAATAACCGGCATTTTGCACTCTGCTGCATACATTTCTAGGTGCATATATACCTATTTTATAGATGGAATTTGCGTTAGTGAATTTTTCGCTTATTGCTTTAAAATAAGGTAATACATTAGATGTTACATCAGAATCTAGTGCATCAAAATCAACAGCAAAATATATTATTGTATCTTTAGTAAAACCTAATTGGGCTGCAGCAAATATAGCTGAGTCTGCATCGGAGACACCTTGGTCATATGAAAAATAACTTAATTTGTATCCTCCAACTTCAAAGATTGGAATAACTCTTAATCCATTATCAAATATAATTTTTAATTCAGATGAGGTCATTCTAAATTTTCCAGTAAGATATCTGCCAACTACTTCATATTTATTAGCTTTAAGAGTAGCTGCAATTGCGTCTGTAATAGTAGTTGAACAATCGCAGGCAGTACCTTTTCTAGTGTTATCTCCAGTACTTACAAGCAGTGATGCAAAGGTTTGGCTTCCAGCAATTCCATCAGCATTTAAGCCGCAAAAACTTTGGAACTTTGTAACTGCATTTTTAACTCCATTTCCATAACCACCATCAAATCCATTAGGATCAAATTCTTTACCGTTACAATATAAAGCAAACTGTAGTAAATATATAAATTTAGTTTTAGTACTTCCTAATGATAAAACAGGACATTTACTTTTAGTTGAAGGTCCAAATACTCCGTTTGGTGTAGAAATGCCTTCCTCAATCTGCAGAGCATAAATTAAGTCTTTATTAGTAGAACGGTCATAAATTCCATTGCATGGTACTAAGCCTATATCTATACTAAAAGAAGTATTTGAAATATAATTTTTGTTTAAGTATTGTTGAATAGTACGTATTTTTTGATCACATTTGTCCTTATATTCACCATAAGTAAGCATTTGAAAAGCATCCATAGATAATAAAGCTTTCATTAAAATACTATTAACAACACCATTTGCATTAGATAATCCAGCATCAGTTTGAAGTTGTTTTATAGCAGCTTCTGTATTTGTACCAAATGTACCAGTAAATCCGCCGGGATTATATCCTTTGCAGAATAATGCTCCTTGGAGAATAAATATTTTATGCTGATAAGATATAATAGCGGATTCAGACCAGTCATTTTGTGGCTGAGAGTCAATTGATAAATTTTCAAATGCACTTCTTGTTGCGGGGCCAAAGCTTCCGTTAGGGGTAGATATACCAAGTTCAATCTGCAGAGCAGTTGTTAGTGCTGTTATTGTTGTCCAGCCAGTAGCCCCATCCTCAGGAATTATTTTGTAATTAGAATTATCCTTGTAAATTCCATTTAACCATTGTTGGGTTTTTAATACCATTTGATCCAAGTGAATCACTCCTTTATTTTTGTTTTCATAATATATAAGAGAATAATTTAATAATATGTAAACCTAAAATTAAAGAAATATTTTTATTATGCTAGCAGTACCAAAAATAAAATCTACATGGATATTAGAAATATAGATATAAAATAATCTCAATGGCGTGAAAATAATTTTATGCTCTCCATTTTTTTGTAAAGAATCAAAGATATGCTATAATAAAGTAAACGTTAAAATATAATTGCAATACAGGTTATTATTAAATTTTATGAGAATATTGGAAACTTAAAGGAGATTGATAATTTATGGTAGAAAACATTACGGAATATTCATTAAATGATGGACTTAAAGTGCCAAGCATTGGCTTTGGGACATACAGTCTAAATGGTATAGACGGAGCTAATAGGATTAAAGAGGCAATTGATTTAGGATATAGATTAATTGATTCAGCATTTAATTATGAAAATGAAGGTGCAGTTGGTGAAGCAGTAAGGAAAAGCTCTGTTCCAAGAGAAAAACTTATAATTACTTCTAAATTGCCTGGTCGTCATCATTCATATAAAGAAGCCATTAATACAGTTGAAGAATCATTATTTAGAGCTGGATTAGATTATTATGATTTATATCTTATTCATTGGCCTAATCCAAGAATTAATTTATATGTTGAAGCTTGGCAGGCAATGATTGAATTAAAGAAAAGAGGGTTAATTAGATCAATAGGTGTTTGCAATTTCATGCCAGAACATTTACAGACTTTAATAAAAGAAACTGGTGTAGCTCCTAGTATTAATCAAATTGAGCTTCATCCTTATTTCAATCAAGAAGAACAACGTGCTTGTAACAAAGAACATGGTATACTTACAGAATCTTGGAGCCCTCTTGGAAGAGGTAATAGTATGTTAAAAGACGAGAAAATTGCTGGAATTGCTGAAGCACATAAAAAATCTATTTCACAAGTAATTTTACGTTGGCATATACAATTAGGGGCAATTCCACTTCCAAAAGCATCATCAAAAGAGCATCAATTAGATAATCTTAATATTTTTGATTTTGAATTATCAGAAGATGAAATGAAAATCATTTCTGGACTTTCTCGTGAAGATGGTCGTACAACTAATCAAGATCCTAGAGTTTACGAGGAATTCTAATAAAATAAGCAGTAGAGAGGGAGGTCCTAACTACTGCTTTTGTCTTTTAGGAAACACAATGTTTTATATCATACATTAGTATGAGATTAAGAATTAATAATGAAAATATATCCACTCCATTAGTATATTATCTGGCAATAAAAATGTGATAAAAATTAGTAAGATAATTGATATTTTCATTATTTCTTTTATAGCAAATCATAAATTAATACATAGTATGGAATTGTAGAGAGATTCTTATGTACCATAACTTAATGATAGTGTAACTATGCTATGAAGAAATAGATATAAAAATAAATTTACACTGTTAAATATAAATGTTTAATTTTATTATTCATTACGGAGGAGAAAAAGATGAGTAACAAAGAGTGCTGTGATTGTGATGATCTTGGAATAATGTATACTATTAATTGCGAAGGAACTCTTAGCGACGATGCCGAGTGCTGTCCAAGAATGGATTACCCTGGAAAAGATGCATTGGAAGATGCGTATAATCAAGGACGTAATAAAGGGTATTGTGATGGTGTGGAAGCTGGACGTGAAGATGGATACTGTAAAGGATACGAGCAGGGAGCAAGGGAAGCATGCGAAAATACAAAGCAAAAAGCTTTAGATTGTGTAAGAAACATTAATTGTCGTTAATTGTTAAAAGAATATTTATTGTTTAGTAAATTTACTAGATAACAAAAATAAGAGATAGCATAAGATCATGTGAATGATAATAAGGCTATCTCTTTATTTATTGAAAATAGGAAACGTATTTTAATTATTAGCATAATTTTAAAATAATATACATAAATGATAAAAATATTATTAATCTTTTTCGCTTTTGTATTGAATTAATTTTTTATTTATAAGCTTTGCTTCCCTTTCGCCATTTATGCTCATCATAGTATAAACTAAAAATTTTACTATAACTAATGCAAAGATATATGCTAGAAGTAAATTAATATTCATAACCTTACCTGGGCTAAAAAACAACAGCCATAATAAAATCATTAATTCTGAGAGAGTTAAGAAAACATTAAAAGTAATTAGTCGAACTTTTTTATTAATATCGTTTTTGTTTATAAAAGCCAATTTGAAAAATACATACGCCAATGAGAATAACATAATTTGAAAAAGTTGTGAAGTTTCAATTGTTTCCTTTGAATAAATCGCTGAAATCGTCGTAATAAGGATCATTAGGAATCCGCTAGATATAAAGAAATCTTTTAAAGAATTTTTTAAATAACCAATAAATTTCATAGTATAACCTCCTTATTTATAATCCCAATTTTTTCTTAAATACAGGAACATATTGTCTTGAAATGAATATCTTTTCTCCATTTTGTAGTAATGCTTCAAATTTGCCATAGAAAATCGGGCTGACAGATTCTATTTTAGAAATATTAATAATTGTTGACTTTGATGCTCTAAAAAAATCACTGTTCTCATATTCAGACTCAATTTCGTAGAGCTTAAGTCTTGATTGGAAAATTTTTTGCTTACAGTAGATGAAGACTTTATTATCTACAGATTCAAAATAAAATACATCTTTAGGATTGATAATATGCATTTGTAAATCTGTAAATCCAATAAGCTTTTTTGAAGATGATTTGAGAGAATAAATTAATTGTAGTAATGATTCGTCAGGCTCGTTACATTTTATTATTATTTCTGGTTCCGATCCAGCAGGGATATTTTCAATAATAATTTTCATTTCCACGTCCCTCCTTGCTTTATATTTATAGTATATGTCAGCAAATTTCACTATTCAATAGATTTGAAGTGAGATGCAAAGCTAGCTTTGTAAGTTGTATTTTTAGAGTGATAGGTTGAAAAATATGCTAATCAAAAGAAAAATCAATTTGATGGATTAATCATTATAGAATATATTTCACAAAAAATAATATATGTTATAATTTACTTAAGATGGGAAGCAATACTATATCATGAAATTTGAGAGATAATAAGATTTAGAGTCATTTGGATTTTAATAATGAAATTAGTACAATCTTAGAATTGTTAAGATTTATTATTCAAATATAATAAAGATTGTTTCAATAAATGGAGGGGATTTTATTATGAATACTGAAAACTATACTTATGTGGCAAGCTGTGCTTTTACAAGAGAAGAACCAGAACTTAGCGCAAAAATTCAAGACTATTTAAAACAGAGATTTGATATGCCTATTATAAGGTGCTGTGTTCGAAACTATAAGGTAGAGGAATTTACGGCTGATATGCCGGAATGGATGCAGCCACGTTGGAGAGCTACTCCACATTATAAGGAGTTTTCGGAGGATAGTACAATGGTATATGTTTGTCATAATTGTGCTGCTATTTTTCAAGAAACTATGAAGGAAGTAAAGAGGATTTCGCTTTGGGAACTTATTTTGAATGATGAAGAATTTAAGTTCCCAGATTATTCACATGAAAAAATGACATTACAAGATTGTTGGCGTTCTTATGATAACCGTTCAGAGCAAGATGCTGTCCGTGGATTATTGAAGAAAATGAATGTAGATATTGTGGAGCAAGATGAGAACTATGAAAGAACACAGTTCTGCGGAGTATCTTTGCATGCACCAGCGCCAAAACGAAATTTGAAGTTGGCACCGAAACGATTTGTTGAAAATGCAGATGGAAAATTTATTCCTACAACAAGTGAAGAGCAAGAGAGGTTGATGCGTGAACATTGCCAAAATATTACTACTGATAAAGTGGTCGCTTACTGTCATTATTGTGTCAAGGGACTTAAGATTGGTGGGAAGCAAGCAAAGCATTTAGCTAGCTTGTTATTTGATAATTAAGAATATTAAAAAAATCCTAAAGTATGGTTGGAGGGTATTATGAATTTAGAAGAACAGAGACAATTAATTTTATCTGGTAAAATGTATAATGATTTAACAACAGAATTGATTGAGGCAAGAGAAAAAACTGTATTTCTTACAAATGAATATAATAATAGTTTTGGTAAGCCTCAGCATGAAAGAGAAGAAATATTAAAAAGGTTACTGAAAGGTATTGGAAGAGGAGTCCACTTTGAACCAACATTTCGATGTGAATTTGGTTTTAATATTACAATTGGAGATAATTTTTATGCCAATTTCGATTGCGTAATGTTAGATGGTGGGGGGATAAACATAGGGGATAATGTTTTGTTTGGTCCAAGAGTTGGAATTTATACATCTAATCATGCAACATATGCAAAAGAACGAGTAGCAGGAGGTTGTTATGCAAAACCTGTAAACATAGGCAGTAATGTATGGATTGGAGCAGGCGTTAATATAAATCAAGGGGTAACAATTGGAGATAATACAATTATAGGATCTGGTAGCGTTGTTACAAAAAGCATTCCAGCCAATGTAATTGCTGCGGGTGTACCATGTAAAGTAATTAGAGAAATTACAGAAGAGGACAAGACAGGATTTGAAATATGAAAAAACAAGTGATTTGATATATATTCTTTAGAATATTACCATAGAAGAAAATATATTCTTCAGAATATGCTTGAAAAATGCGGGGTTGGAGCTAGTGTGGTTTTATATTCATTTTAAATTCTTAGGCAATAAATTAAGAATAACAGCTACAATATAAAATATAGATGTAGATAGAGTAATTATAGTTATTGATAGAAAATCGTCTACGAATCAAATCAGCATTATATAATAATTATTACTAAATTGCATATACTCTGTTTAGTGAAGGTAGATTAGGTAGAAATACTTAGTCTACCTTTCATTTTTTTTGTAAAATCAATAGCAAATTATGTGAATTAGCATAATATAAAATTAGGAAAGTATCATTGTAATGATTTATAATAAATAACGAAGGAGAAAAGAAAATGGGAAACAATTATTATAATTACGATAAAAATAAATGTGATTATAACGATAAAGAGGATTATGATGAAAAAAGTTACAGGATAAAAAAGCATAATCATGAATTTGAATCAAGCACAGATTATAAGGAAGATGATGAAGGTGAATTGCACAATCATCGTATTGCTGGTGTGACTGGTCCTCCAATTAAATATGGAAAGACTCATATCCATAAAGTAGCTGAGTTTACAGATACTTTTGGTGATCATTTTCACGAGATTTGTGACACTACTGGTCCAGCTATTTATCTTCCAGGTGGAAAACACATTCATTTAGTAAAAGGTAGGACAACAGTTGCAGATGGACATCAACATGATTATTTTTTCACTACTCTAATTGAAGATCCTACTAATGTACCAGAAGATAAAAAATGTTAGAATCAAACAATAATATTTAAAATTAAGATATTCAAATAAAATTATAGTTACAATGGATTATATAATTGAAAAACATTAAATTACTAATACAGTTATAATTAAATAAAATAAATGAAGCAGTAGTTAAGAGGTTTCTAACTACTGCTTTTATACTAAGAAATAAAAGTGAAAGGTGATAATATTTTCTGTTTATCTATCAAAAAAATTAATATGGCATGGAGAGAATGCCAGTATATTAATTAATATACTGTAGAGTAAGAGAAATGTTACAAACATAAAAAAGACAATAAATTAATACAGAAAGTTTAATCTATTGTCTCTAGTCACGACTGGAAAAAAGTAAGAGTTTATTATTACATAGTATTGCTAATCGATTAGAAAACTAATGATTTAATCTAGCTTTTTAGCTATGAGAATATACGATAGAGGTATACCGAGATTGTTTAAGTTAGCAAAGGATGTGGACATATCGTATTGAAATTCACGAAGTTTTGAAATAACAATTTTGTTAGAACTTAATGAATTCACAATATCCGAAAAAGTATGGGAATAACTATAAAAAGTTTTTGATTTGTATGACTGTTCGCTCATGTAGCACATACCACTATTTTCTATCCATGGGTCCTCCTTAAAATAGGAATTAACTAGCTTGTTTGGTACTTCTTTATCATAATTATTTTCTCCTGAAGCAGCAAGCATGTTTGTAACTGGATGGGTTTCGTTAATTACTAATATTCCTCCAGATTTTAAGCAGAGGGACACTTTATCAAATAGTAAATTCAAGTCTTTAAACCATATTAAAGCACCAATAGTTATGAAAATAAAATCGAAACTATTATTGAATTTCTCATCAATATCAAGAATGTTTGTTGCTATAAACAAGCAATTAGTTTTTGCTTTTTTTGCAGTTTCGTTGGCAAATGAAACCATGTTTTCAGCGATATCAAAACCAACACCTTGTTTAGCACCAAACTTCATTATTGATAACAACTCTCTACCATTATTACAGCAGAATTGGCTTACTGTCTTATTAGTAAAATCAAATTCAAGTAATTCCTCAATCAATTCTTTCTTAAGGAATGGATAGGTTTCGTTTTGTAAACTTTCGTATACATCCTCAGACCAACCTTTTGCTCGGCGTTCAAATGCTTCTTCCCAGGCCTCTTTATTAGATTTTATATAGTCCATAATAATCTCCTTATAAAAAATATTATCAGTTAAACTTAATTCACATGGTCACATTCAAGAGAAAAGTCCACAAGTTAGTACTTAAAAATATCTAGTATATTTGTTCACTTATGACACTAATTTTTAATAACACTTTAACCATAGCCTGATTATATAACGTTATTATTTTATGGTCAATAAATACTCAGAACACTAAAATACAAAGATCAAAGTGTTATTGATGTAATTAAATACTTCTAAGAAATTATTTCTAAAGTATTACTTTTGGGAATATTATTTCTTGTGATATAATACTTGGAAGATTACCTTTTGATTTTCACTTAGCTCACTTAGGATATATGCAAAAAATAGAGAATTTTCTAATATTCTTTACCATATTTATTCCGAAGAATATGTATTCTTTAGAATATTACCAGAGAAGAATATATATTCTTCAGAATATGCTTGAAAAATGCGGGTTTAAGGCTAGTGGAATGGATATTAAAAGATGGTGAATAGCGCGGGATATTATTGGTCTTAACATAGTTTTATGTTCTCATCAAAAATAAATTATATATGTTGTAAGTGAACTTGGTATATTTTTATTTTAATTAAGAATTTGACTTGATAGGAATAATAACATTACCTATTAGGATTTTAAATGTAAGTTTATTATTACAACACATATATTTAAAATTAATATTGAATTATTAGAGGTGGAGTATGGAGAGTATTATACATATATGCTTTTCGCAATCAGCGGGAGGCAGTTTGAAACATGCTGTTAAAAAGAAAAAATTATTTGAAGGGAAAAAAGTTATAGTGTTTCCTGATGATATTTCCATTGGAACAATCCAAAATGGCATAAACTTAAGTGAGAGATTAAAGTGGGTAGATAGTATTAATAAAGAGGATGAAAGAATTCGTTTGGAAGAAATTGATTATCTTAAAAGATCTTATAAGCAATTTTATAAAGAAATTTCAAACATTAAGGATATAGATGTAATTTATCTATGGTATGGGGAATGCTGTAGTGATATATGTGGAATGATGTATGCTTTAGAATTATTGAAGAATAAAATAGAGAATATTTATTTTATAAATGTTTCGGAGAAGATTTATGAGGGCAACAGTATCATATATACATATAGAGCGGTAGCAGAAATTATTACTGAGAAGCTAAAAGAATTTATAAAAATAAGAAGAAAAATTGAATATAAAGAATATCATGATTTAATTAATCAGTGGGAATCATTAAAAGATAATAATTCAATACTTCGTATTTTTAAGGATGGCAAGGTACAAGCTGTAAGTGAAGATTATTTTGATATAAATATATTGAAGTATACAGAAAATGAATTTAGAAAATGTGCAAGAATTGTTGGAAGTGTAATGGGATATAGTGAAGAGAAAATTTCTGATGACTATATATTTTGGAGGATAGGAGAACTCACTAAGTCTGGAATGTTAGAATACAAAGGGAAATTTGGGATAATGAGAGAAATGGAAGTTAAAATAACACAAAAGGGAATTGAATATATGAGCACTGATTCAGAAGCAATATCATTTTGGAGAAGTAAAGAGACTGAAAAACAATTTGAAAGAGATAAAATAAATGAAGCTAAAAATCAGGGGAGAATGGAAGAAAGAATAAACATAGCTAAAAAGCTTATGGATATTTTAGATGCAGAAGTCATAGCAGAAAAAACAGGTTTAACAGTAATGCAGATTAAAAATTTAATAAATTGAAATAAAACTCAAAGAATATATTAATTATCAGGTAAAGAAACAATGTATATTATAATTTATTTATAGAGGTTATATGGTTCATCAATGAGAGGTGAACTTATGTGGATATAAGCCGAAATTGAATACAACTGGATGATTAGAACCTTCAGCGAAATTTTCATAGTCCTGTGAAATAACAATGTTTTTACTTTCGGTAAGTTATTACATAAGTCTAAGTTATATATTATTCATTTCGGCGAGTTATATGCATAAGTTCAGGTCTTAGTTGGGTTATCTATATATAAACAATGAATATATGAATTGATCATGTGTAAGGAGGAGGTATTTGTTTGAAAAAATTAAGTCATTCATTTAGTGGAGCATTAAGAACTTTTTCATTTTGGATTGCAAATGGAACTGTAGGTTATCCGTTGTTAGAGGGGATTGATTATTCGTGTATATTTGAAGAACCAAGTGCTATGGAACAAGCATATGCAATCTTTGCTAACGTAATTGAAATGGACGATGACGGTAATGTGCTAAATGCAAAATATGCTGAGAAGAGAGCTGCGCAATTTATAAGAAGTTATGTTGACGAAAATTATGTAGTAGATCCACCTTTAGAAGGATGGGAAGTACAACTCTATTGTTGTGACAGCAAATTAAATGATATGTAATGGGCGTTACTTAGATATAAATATAATATTGTAGTGAGTAGACGTAGCTTGCAGCTGCTGATCTTGTACATATTTTACTTATAAATTCTGTTTTCTATTTACAAAAGCAGTAGTCAGGAGGTCACCAACTACTGCTTTTTTATATTAAAAAATAAACATGAAAGGTGATAATATTTTCTGTTTATTTCTTTTAAGAAATAATGTGCATTGAGAAAATGTCAATTATATTAATTAATATATTGTAGAACAAGAGAAATGTTACAAAATAGAAAAGATAATAAATTAATATAGGAAGCTTAATTTATTGTGGCAGTATATGTAATTAACAAATCTATGTTTGATAAGTTTTTTACGAGGAGGGATTATACATGATATATAATCCCTTAGGTATATATGATACAAAAGATATTCAGCTATTATAAGTATATTAAGCAGGCCTAAAAAAAGAACAAAAGACAGTAAACTATTAATTAATTTACTGTCTTTAGGCAACCTGCCAAGCTATAAAAGATTAGCATTTATAGCATTAGCAAATTTCCAGTATTTATACTATGGATTATTTTGGATTCATGTAATATAATATCTCATAATAACATCAAGGTGGTGATTTTATTTTATGAAAGATGTGACTATAGATACAATCAAAGATACAATAAGAGATCTTCCAGAAGAAGAACAAGAAATAATACTACACTTGACAGAGATATTTGAAGGTGAAGAATATACTATTAATGAATATGTTAAGAAAGAATTGATTGATAGATAATATAGAACTTTTTATAGTAGTATGATAAAATAATATAAATCCATTGCAAAAGAAAAAATTATATATAAGGAATGCAGTCATTGAGTTGGCTGCATTTTATTTTTAAATGGGCCATAAGAAATGGTAATTAATACGTATTATTTTGCATAATTGAACACGATGATTTTTATATTAAAAAATACTATTAAGAAATGCAAATGAAGATAAATTAGGAAGGAATATTTAGAATATCTCTATTATTTAGCAAAGAAATAGAGATAGCGAACACCCAGGAATGCTATCTCTATTTTCAGTAAGAATTTAATAATAATATTATTTTCTTAGGTTAAAAAAAAATCTGTAGTTAAAATATAGATTCTTTATTAGTGCAATTCGAAAGACTGACAATCAGTACATTCTACACTTTTAGGACTAGATTCATGAGTACCTACTTTAATTTTGTCTAAAGTGCAGTAATCGTCTTCTTTACAATGATATTTGCAATCTGCTACAGAACATCCAATGCTTTCGTTATGTTTCATATTAATCACTCCTTAATCTTATTTCTATAATATTATTTGATAAAAATTTTATTTTATACTTTATATATAAGATGCATCTTCAAACATTTTCTGAATATTATGGCTCTTGAGGTTATAAAAATATATGTATTTCTGGTATAAGTGTATACAACCTGCTGCTTAGAACCTTCAGCGATATTTTCATAGCTTTTCGGAATAAAATATTTATGATTTCAGTACGTTACCACATAAATTTAGTTTTGAAGTTAGTTTATTCCATAGATAACACTATGAAATATCCTTCAACCAGAAATGAGCGATATACTTTTGTAACCACAAGGGTCATAATATGGAATGTTTCATTTGTAATTTTGATGGATGTGATTCTTAATTGAAATTCCAAATCTATGATTTGGTCAATTGAAATTAGTCAGTGAACGAAGTGAGTCGAGTTTCCTTTGAACTATTCCAAATGTGCTAGTCCAAAAAGTGATGCTCCAAATTTTACATTTGGTAAGCAGAACTTTCTCCGTGAGCGCTTGTTCTTTGAAGCCAGCACTTTGGGTGCAACTTTATAGTCTTAGAATCACCCATCATAATTACCTAGAAACTGGAACAAAAGTATATTATTCATTTCGGTGATGTATACGCATGAGTCTAAGTTATATATTGTTTATCTATACAGTAGAGAATTGAATTGATTTTTTTTACTAAAAATGTTATGGTTATGAATATAAATGTAAATTAGAAAAATTTTATAAATAAAATATAGGTTTAATTAAAATCAACTTAATTGAATTTTAAAACGATTTTTAATTAATTAAAAGGGAATTAGGTGAAATTCCTAAACTATCCCGTAGCTGTATTAGAGGAGTTTAAATACATTGGATGCCACTTAAAAATAGGGAAGGCGTATTTAAATGATGATTCTTAAGTCAGAAGACCTGCCTATGTTTTGCACCAAAGGGCACATTAAAGAAAATAGCAAGTCTAAGCGATGTATAATTTTTCGTCAGATGATGAGATAGATGCATCTCATAGAGGATTATTATGTGCATGTGACGATAAAGTATGATAGTAAATAAGCTATTATATCGAATTGTTATCTTTTTAATGTGACTAAACTCTACGAGTGATAGAGGGGGCGTTTTAATGAAAATTTATTTACATATTTTATATGAATAAATATGTTTTGTTATTATGTCTTTTTAACACTTTTGTTAGAAGGACTTTTTATTTTGCAGAAAAATATATGAGAATTACAGACAAGCTATAATAAATCACATATTATGCCATAGCACGCATATATAACTAGCAAACTTTAATTGTTAATTTGTACATAAGCAAATATATATATATTGCAAAAATAATTCTTCATCATAATTATAAGAGTATTGCAAGAATTTTAGCTGTAATTGTGAATTGTGAAATGTGCATTGTGAATTGCAACATATATAGATAGAAAATCGAAGGAGATGAGGTATGGAAAAAATAATTATTTTATGTGCTGTGTTTCTGGTGGCTATTTTCTTATTAGTATTTATATGGAAACATCAAAATATGAATGATAATAGGAAGGGAGTTCCCCATCATAATCATAAAATTAGACATAAACATGGAGAAGGATATTCAATTGATTTCTATGCTTATGCTTCAAAAATCAGACATTGGAATGCTGAATTTAAAGTTTATTTATCAATTTTGATGCTTGTTCTATGCATTGTATTTAACAATCCATATGTATCTGCTACCGTGATAATTGCAATGGCTTATCTTACAGTTATTAAAGGGAAAATTCCAGCAGCTGAATACCTGTCAATATTGGCAATTCCAATTACCTTTATTTTACTCAGTACTTTTACTATTGCTATTGATTTTTCAAAGCAGCCAATAGGACAGTACAATTTATACCTTGGGTTTGGCTATGTCTTTACTTCAACAGCTCAGCTTAAGAAAATGGTGTTTTTAATTTTGAAGATTTTTGCAGCTATAAGTGCTCTGCAGATGATGACCTTATCGACTCCAACTTCTGAGATTATTTATGTACTTAGAAAGGCGCATGTACCAAAGCTTATTGTAGAATTAATGAGTCTTATTTATCGTTATATATTTATCTTAATGGATGTATTTACAAAAATGAAAAGCTCTGCAAAATCACGTCAAGGTTATTGTGATTTTAAAACTTCATGCTATACATTTGGGAGTATTGCAAGTAACATGCTTATTATTTCACTTAGGAAAGCAAATGCTTATTATGATGCAATGGAATCACGATGTTATGATGGGGACCTGGTATTTTTAGAGGAAGATAAAAATGTAGAAGTTATGCAGATTGTCTTAGCAGCAGTATTTATAATGTTTTTGGTTTTAATTTGGTGTTTTACAAGGTAAGGCACATTCAAAAAATAATAAATCCACTTGCATCCTTGCCTAGCTCAAAGAAAAATATACACCTTAAAAAAAAGTAGCTATGCTACACATAAGATCATTTATCTAGAAAGCGTAGTTATGTTTTATATAAGAACATTTTTTAGAAAGAGAGGTTATGCTCTGCATACAAGAAGAGTTTTAAATTTGTTACGTATCTTCATGTGCTTAGAAAGGAACGATTATGAGAAAATTAATATTAAAAATTGAAGATCTCCATTATGATTATGGAAATGGAAAGTTTGCATTAAATGGGGTAAATGTAGATATTTATGAAGGTGAGAAAATAGCTGTCATTGGTTCTAATGGCTCAGGAAAATCCACATTCTTCTTAAATGTAGATGGGGTGCTTACCCCAGAACAAGGAAAAATCATCTATAGAGATACTGTTATAAATAAAAAGAATTTAAAGGAACTTAGAAAAAACATAGGAATAGTGTTTCAAGATGCTGATAATCAAATTATTGCATCTACAGTTAGAGCAGAAGTTGGATTTGGACCTATGAATTTGAAACTACCAAAAGATGAAGTATTAAAACGGGTGGATGAAGCATTAGAATATATGAATATTTCTCATTTAAAGGATCGTCCACCTCATTATTTAAGTGGTGGAGAAAAGAAGCGTGTAAGTATTGCTGACATTATCGCAATGAAGTCAGAAATTATAATTTTTGATGAACCAACAGCAGCTCTAGATCCATTAAATGCAATGATGTTAGAAGACGTTTTATTGAAACTTGGGACAGAAGGAAAGACAATGTTAATATCTACGCATGATGTGGATTTTACATATAGATGGGCTGAAAGAGTTCTTGTTTTTAATGAGGGGAAAATCATTGCAGATGGGTCGCCTATAGAGATTTTTACAAACATGGAAATTTTAAAACAAGCAAATTTGAAACAACCAACGTTGTTAGAAGTTTACGAATCTCTTATAGAAAAAAATATTTTAAAGGATATAAAATCATATCCTAAAAGTATAAAAGAATTTAAAGAAATGCTTTAAAAATAGAAATTTCCACACATATATATAAAGCAGCTATGCACTTACAAAAAGAACGGCTATGCTGCAATACGGAACTTTCCTGCAAATAAGATCATTTTGCATATAAAAAAAGCAGCCATATTACAAATAGGAATTTATATTATTTTATTATTTAGACTTTAATATTAGAAATATTAAAGTTTTATTGAGGAGGAGAAAAATGAATAAGAAAGAAAAGAGAATTGTCGCTCTAGCGGCAGCATTTGCTTTGATTTTTGGAGTAGCTCCAGTAGCAAATGCAATGCACATTATGGAAGGTTACCTTCCGCCACAATTTTGCATTATATGGGGTGCTATTTGCATTCCATTCATAGCCATAGGCTATTTATCAATTAAGAAGACATTGGCTGAAAATCGTAGGGCAATTACCATTTTGGCTATGGCGGGAGCATTTGTTTTTGTACTTTCATCTTTAAAGATACCATCAGTAACAGGAAGCTGTTCACACATGACTGGTACTGGACTTGGTGCAATATTATTTGGGCCAAGCGCTGTTAGTATCTTAGGAATCATTGTACTTATTTTCCAGGCAATACTGCTTGCTCATGGGGGAATCACTACTCTGGGTGCTAATACATTTTCTATGGCTATTGCAGGGCCATTTGTTTCCTATGGAATATATAGATTATGTAAGGCTTTAAAAGTTAATAAATATGTAGGCATTTTCTTAGCTGCATCAATTGGAGATTTATTCACTTATTGTGTAACAAGTATCCAGCTTGCACTTGCATATCCATCTGAAAACGGCGGATTTATTGTATCGGCAGCTAAATTCCTTGCAGTATTTGCACCAACTCAAGTTCCACTTGCAGTTATAGAAGGTATTTTGACAGTTGTTATTATAATTGGCCTTGAAACATATGCAAAATCTGAATTAACAGGCCTTGGATTAGTGAAGGGAGGAGAAAATTAATGTCAAAGACTAAGAAAACAGTTATAATTCTGCTAATTATTGCGGCATTAATTGCTGTTATTCCATTATTCACATTAAGAGGCGCTGAATTTGGTGGTTCTGACGATGCTGGAAGTAAAGTAGTTTCTGAAATTACAGGTACTGAGTACAAGCCATGGTTTAAGCCAGTTATGGAAACTTGGATTGGTGGAGAATTGCCAGGAGAGGTGGAGAGCCTGCTTTTCTGCGTGCAGACAGGTATTGGAGTTGGCGTAATTGCATTCCTAATGGGAAGGTTTGTAGAGAGACACAAAATAGAAAAAGATAAGAAAAAGTAATATTTCTTTTATCCATTAGGAGATATTCTGTGGAGTATATTAGTGTCCTTATTTCTTAATTATAGGTTGGATAAAATAATTAGAAACATAAAATATAAAAAATACCTAAGTAAGAGCTGATAAACAATACATAGTCAGCTCTTTTATTAATTTATTTGATGCCTAGCTATTATGACATTAGAGATAGAAACTTTTATATGAAAGATTTAGCGTAGTAAATAATAAATACTCTTTTAAAATCGTGTAATGTGATATTTGTAAAATATGCTATAATACTAAAGTATGTTCGCTGGGATTAATATACAGGGGTAAGAAGAAATACTTAACTTGTTACTAGTACAAACGGACAAGCTTTTTCATGCAATTATGCACTTATGGGGTTTATTGGAATGTATGTCGTCAGCATGTGAATAAAAGTGAGTGTTTAGTTGTAATTTGCTTAAGATTAACAAGATTCTAGTTAATCTAGAAATAAGTGTCGGGAGGAATTTATGAATATAAAACAGCTTTGGAATAAAGCTATATCAATTTTAAAAACAGAAATAGTTTTTACTATATCATTATTTTTGGCACTAGGTACGTCTCTGATTTCTATGCCCGAAATAGAGTATATAAATTTTGAGGTACTAATATTAATGTTTAATCTTATGATAGTAATAATTGCCTTTGAAAAGTTAAAATTATTAGATAAGATAGCAGTTGAAATATTAATAAAACATAAAAACCTTAGAATGGTTTCATTAATATTAACATCTCTATGTTTTTTTTCTTCAATGTTTATAACAAATGATGTGGCTTTAATAACTTTTGTACCGCTTACTATGATTATTGCTCAAAAAGCGAAGTTTAACCCAATGAAAATAATAATTTTAGAAACTTTAGCTGTGAATATTGGTAGTAGTCTTACTCCAATGGGAAATCCACAGAACTTATATTTATTTTCTTTTTTTGATGTTGGAATGTTAGATTTTTTTAGGGATACAATATTTTTTGTGATAATTGGTGCAATATGGTTACTTGTTCTCAATCGCAGGATCTCAAATGTAAATTTGGAATATGATTTAGATAAAATAGAAATTAAAGATAAAAAAAGCGCAATTATTTATTGTAGTTTGTTTATTTTTATATTACTTTCAGTTTTCAATATAGTTGATTATAGAGTTGCTTTTATAATAACTTTAATTATTAGTTTTGTTATAGAAAAAAAGCTCTTTAAGGAAGTAGACTATTTTTTATTACTTACTTTTGTGTGCTTTTTCATAGCGATAGGAAATTTATCTAATATGACAACTATAGATGAATTAATGAAGAAAGCATTAACAAATAGTACAAGTGTATACTTTTATTCGATATTTTTTAGTCAGTTAATTAGTAATCTTCCTTGTGCAATTTTGCTATCAAAATTCACAAATTCTTGGAAAGAGATATTAGTCGGTGTAAACATCGGAGGAATGGGAACAATTATTGCCTCGCTTGCAAGCTTAATATCGTATAAATTTTATGCTAAGGAATATGATGGGAAAAAATATATGCTTAAATTTACCACATATAATTTTACCAGCCTTATAATATTCACATTAATATTTTATATATTTTTGGTAATTTGATAAATCATAAATAAGATATTTAAAGAAGTATATAATAGAAAAGTTTTGTATTACTTATAATTTCAGTAACCTTTAATATAGTTATCCAATTTAAAATCATATTTATATGTGGCAGAACCGAAATTAGATACAAATTTGTTCCAGCGGACTAGTGAAATTTTCGCTGGATAATTCTAAGTGGAAGGTTGAACCCATTTCTACATTTTGGTCTTAACTTAGGCCTTGCCTAATTGGAATTTTCAATGTAAATTTATTATTACAACATATAGAATTGATTTTGAGAATTAAATATAGATAAACCAACTATAACTATACTTATGCGTATACCTCACCGAAATGAATAATATACTTTTGTTCCAGTTTGTGGGTAATTATGATGGGTGATTCTAAGGCTATAAAGTTGCACCCAAAGCGCTAGCATCAAAGAACAAGCTTTGAACTAGCACATTTGGAACAACTTATAGCCAAAGAATCACATCCATCAAAATTACCAATGAAACATTCCACAAAAATATATTACCCATTTCTAGTTGGGATATATTTCATAGTATAAATCTAACTTATAATTGGCTTATCTATATATATAAACAATTTAAGAATTAGACTTATTAGATGAACAATTTACAAAGTTGCTAAAACTTTAAGTGCATATATTCACTAGAAATCATAAATATATTTTCATAGCTTTTAGGAATCAAAATATTTATGATTTCGGTAAGTTATCACGTAAATGTAGTTTTAAAGTTTGATATCTATAATGGGGGATTTTAGAAATATTAAATTTGTTGGATGAGCAAGTATAAATTTATGAAAAAGGGGTTATAAATTATGGTTCTTGAGTTTTTTCAAAATGCATGTATTTTAATAGCGTTTATGAGTATTGCTCAGCATCTTCTTAGAAATAAAAGAATTTTTGAAGATATGTCATTGAAAAGTAAGTTTTTATGGGGACTTTATAGCGGGATATTAGGTGTGATACTGATGATAAACAGTGTACATATTACGCCAGATGCTTTTATTGATTTTAGGTACATACCAATTTTATTTTCTGCTATTTATAGTGGGTTTTTCTCTTCAATTATTGCTTCCATTCTGATAGCTATTTTTAGATCTTTAATTTTGGGAGTGTCTAATATATCACTAATTGGATCAGCAATTGCTTTAGCTATGGGGATCGGATTTGGGATTATTTCTTTATTAAAGATATCAAAAAAACGTAAATATATTTATTCCATGATCTTCTTTGTTATAGCATCAGTTATTTCATCATTTACAGTACCTCAAAATGTTAAATTTGTTTTTCAAGCAGTGAGTTTATACTTTTCTGGATATTTAATAGTATCGTATATCTCAATTAAATACGCAGACTACATATTTGAAACAGTTAGAATTTATCAAAAGTTAAGAAATGAGGCAACAAAAGATTATTTAACTGGCTTGAATAATGTAAGGGAATTTGACAATAGTTTCAATAATATTTCTCAGAGGGCTGTACGAAAAGAAGAAGAGCTATCTATGTTGTTTATAGATATTGATTTTTTTAAGAAAATAAATGATACTTATGGGCATAATGCAGGGGATACTATTTTAAAGAGTTTAGCCTTAATCCTTCTTGATACATGCAGGGATTATGATGTTGTATCTAGAATGGGAGGGGAAGAGTTTTCTATAATATTATTAGATTGTTCAGACTCTAAAGCCGCTAAGATTGCGGAAAGATTAAGGGAGAAGGTTGAAGATAATGATTTTTATATTTCAGATAATAAATTTATAAAAATTACAATTTCAATCGGAATAGCATCATATCCTAATACGACAACTCAAATTGATAATTTGCTTGAAATGGCTGACACAGCACTATATCAAGCCAAAAATACTGGAAGAAATAAAGTGGTTTTATTTAACAATGAAGAACATAGAATATAAAAAATACCTAAGTAAGAGCTGATAAATAATAGATAGTTAGCTCTTTTTTAATTTATTTGATGTTCAGTCACTACAACGCTAACGCTAAAAACTTCTTTTGTAAAATTCATCATATCTCTCTTTACGAACTTCTATGCATTTGAAATTTAATAATAACAATAAATCATTTAAATATATAATGTTTAATAAAATAGTGCTGACCATAAGTTAGCTTTATTTAGTAACCTATAGAATATTCTTTGAAAGTTGGTTAATGAGATATTTATAAGATATTTTATTAACCAATTTTAAACAGTAAAATTGACATATATATATTAAAATGATAAAATGTCTATTAAATTAATAGACAAGGAGAAGAAAGTGAAAGAGGTTATTCGTGATGCAACTATTGATGATTTTAAAAGGGGTTACATATGGGATAGCAAAAAAGCAGAATTTATTTGTTTAATATGTGGGAAATATACTGGTAAAAATAGTAGTGACATAAGCACTCATACAGCAGAGCATGGGAGCCCTATAGATAGAGTACTAATGCTTGATAAGAAATATACTGGACTTACTGAAATTCAAAAAGAGCTTTTAGAAATGGTGTCAAATAAGTATAGTAATAAAGAAATTGGAATTAAGCTTGGATGTGCAGAATCAACAGTAAGAAATATGAGGTTTGCGCTAAGAGAGAGGGCGAGACAAGCAAGAGCTTTCTTGGCAGCTATAGAGTTAGCTGACGATGGGAATAGTAAAATAGCCAATCCAAAACTTAGAAACTTTCCAGCTAAAGAAGAGAAAAGAAAAGCATTATTACCAAGGTTTGCTAACTTGTTTGAACCAAATAAAGAGTATACGGAAGCTGAAGTAAAAAGAATTATTAAGCCTATTTACGAAGATGATGCAATAATACGAAGATACTTAGTGGACTATGGATACTTGGGAAGAAATGATGATGGAAGTAAATATTATAAGAAATGTGAGGAAGTTATTATGGATAAAATGAGTAAAAAAGAGATAATAAATAATTATAAACAACAAGAAATAGAAATGGGAATAATTCAAATATATAATACAGTTAATGGATATTCTTTCGTGGATATATGTACAAATTTATATAAGCCCTTTGAATCAATCAAATTTCAGCTGAATTTGGGGAGAGCTAAATCTAAAAAATTAAAGGAAGATTGGTCAGCTTATGGGGAAAGTGCCTTCGAGTTTAAAGTTGTTGAAAAACTCGAATCTAATGAAGGTGCTACAGATAAGGAAAAGGTTGAGGATCTAAAAGAACTTTTAAGCTTGTGGATTGAAAATCAAGGAGACAATTTAAAATTATATAAATAAGCTGATTTCTGACGTTATAAATTAAGATAATGGATGATAGACTATGAAATTGCACTGTATGGAAGAATTGAATTTGTGATTTTTAGCTATTTAATATCACTAAATCATGTATGAGTTTAATAATTACTTGAAATGAAATAAAGAGCAACATGTCATAACGGGGATATGAATGTTACTCTTTGATTTATATTTATAGGGGAAAAAATTTATGAAAAAAAGTTTTTGTAAGATCTATAATCTTATTATAATAGTCCAATGTGTCAGGATGGTGGCAAATTTAAACTATAATATGTAGATTTGACTAAGTAATTATAAAAAGCTTCTTTGGAAATTGAATAATGTGATATTAGAAAATATATTATAATTTACAATATAAGTTTCATATAGGACAAAATAAGAAAAAAATTAGGAGAATAATATATGAGTGAAAGAATAGGTATGATTTGCAAACTTGTACCACAAGAACTTGAAGGAATTTATACATTTGATAAGATAGATTCTAATGATATAGATGGATTATCAGTTTCTATGTTAGACGCATTTAAAGATACAGTAGACTTCAATGGCGAAACAATAGAAGAGTTAAATAAGGAGATTTATAGTATTGTTGAAAGTACTTTTGGCATATTTATTCCCGATGCTTCATTTCAAATTAAACAAAATGGGGAAATTGCTGCTGTAATTCTTATAAGTTTGTTTAAAGAAAAACCATTTGTTTCAGAGTTATTTACAGTTAAGAAATATTTGAAACTGGGGATGGCAAGTAATCTTTTGAAAAAGAGCATAAATGTGTTAATGAATTTAGGATACGATGATTTGATTTTATATGTACACCCTGATAATGCAGGTGCTGTAAATCTTTATAAAAAAATTGGATTTATAGAATTATAAATTTTTAAACATATTGCATTGGATTTAAAACATATTGTAATGAATTTAATTGAAAGCGGATAGATTGTTCCATTATAAGGTATTCGTTAAGTATGGAGATAAAAGCCATACCACCAGAAGAAACATTTCAAACCTTATACGGAACACTTGAAGTAGCTTTAGATCCTCAATACTAATGTTTAGCGTAAAAAATGCCCCAATAAAGGGGCGCGTATATGTGTCAGTTAATATTTATTAGATATCTATACTATCTAATTAGAAAATAAGCATTCAATTAATTCACTTCTTTTACAGATATACCTTATTGCCACTGCTTTAAAGCATTAAGCATGAATTTTTTCACATCTATATTATATACATTTCTTAAGTTATCTTCTAGAAATACTTCTTTAGGTGTACCTTGGCTGACTATCTCGCCATTGCTTAGTAATATAATTTTCTCACCAAATAAATTAGATAAATTTAAATCATGTAATACAGCTATTACGATTTTATTATTTTCTTTTGCCCAAAGGCTTAAATATTCTAGAATCTCAATTTGATACTTTAAATCAAGATGATTTGTTGGTTCATCTAATAAAATAATTTCTGGATCTTGGGCAAAGGCTTTTGCTATGAAGACCCGTTGAAGCTGGCCGCCAGATAATTCGCTTATAAGTTTATCTTTTGAATCTATAAGGCCAACACTTTTTATAGCATCTATTATGATTAAATCATCTTCCTTACTTAAAGATGATAAAGCTCCTTTTAAATAAGCATATCTTCCTAAAGCAACAGTTTCATAAACTGTGTAAGGAAAGTAAACATTGTTACTTTGAGTCATAAGTGCAACGTGTTTCGCAAATTCCTTCACAGGTAAATTTTTTATATCCTTTGAATCAAATGTTAGTGTTCCTTTATATTCAATGAGTCTGCCTATAGCTTTTAAAAGTGTACTTTTTCCACATCCATTTGGACCAACTATGCAAAGAATTTCTCCTCTTTTAGCTTTAAAGGCAATATTTTTTATGATATCTATTTTGTCATATCCACAAGAAAAATTCTTAAGTTCTAACAAAATCATCACCTACTTTGATTTATTATTTTCTTTCATGTGCCTTATTAAAATATATGTATGCAAAAAATGGAGCTCCAATCAGAGCAGTAATAGCGCCAATTGGCAATTCTGATGGTATTATAATTATTCTTGCTACTAAATCAGTAATCACCATAAAACAGCCGCCTAAAATTATACAGACTGGAATTACATATTTATGCTTTGCTCCAATGATTCTTCTTACTAAGTGAGGAATTATTAAATCCACAAAACCAATAATTCCACTTAAGGCTACAGCAGAACCTGTTAATATAGCAGAGAAAATAAGAAGTCGAGTCTTTATGGTATTAACATCTACTCCAACTGATTTTGCTTGATCTTCACCAAAAGATAATATATCCATTTCAGTGCAGTAGCGCATAACACCTATTATTCCAATTATAAAAAAGGGAATTCCCATTTGTACATATGACCATCCCTTCATGGAAAAGGAACCCATTTCCCAAAGTGCTATGCTTTTTATATCTTCACTATATAAGGCCGTTACTGTTGTAAGTATTGCACTGCAAAATAAAGAAAAAACCATACCAGATAAAATTATAGTTGAAGTTGACATGCTTTTATCAACATTGTAGGCAAATTTTATGATAATAAATACAGTCAAAAGCCCACATAAAAAGCCTGTTAAAGGAAGAGTAAGCCTGCCGAGCACAGGGATTGAAAAACCAGATATTATAAGAAATCCAACTCCAAGAGAAGCTCCAGAAGATACTCCTAAGGTATATGGTGAAGCAAGTGGATTTCTAAGTAATGATTGAACCACAGCACCACTAACTGATAAGGAACTACCTACAAGAAAGGCTAAAAAAACTCTAGGCAATCTTAAATTCCAAATTATCGCCACATCATTAGGGTTAATCTCTTTAAGTAGTGGAATTCCTAAAACTTTATATCCAATTATCGATGCAATATGGATTAAGCTAGTATCAGAACTTCCAATAGAAGTCCCGATACATAGAATTAAAAATGTTAAGGGTATTAATAATATAATAATTTTTTTATACATTTGCATATTCCTCAGGATAAATAGCTTTTGCTATTTGTTTAAGTGCTTTCAGTATATTTTGTGATGGCCTCGAAGAGGAATTATTATCAATAGCAAAGACTTTATTATTTTTAATTGCAGTAACTTCTTGAAAACCATCACGAGTCTTTATATTATTGATAGCATTACTTGTAGGTTCATTTGTAAGTATTACATCAGGATTGGCTTTTACTACAGCTTCAGGACTTGGAGATATCCACGAATTTTCATTTGCAAAGATATTTTTGGCGCCTACAATTTCAATCATTTCATTTAAAAATGTATTATTACCAAAACTATATAAACCTGAAGTTGACCCTATTTCAAAATATACATTTTTCTTATCAGTAATGGTATCTCCAATTTTCTTTATTGAACTTATTTCATCCTTTAAATTAGCTGTCATCTCATCACCTTTTTTCTCAGTGCCAGTGATTTTTGATATAAAGTCAATATCTTTATAAAGGTCTTCTATGCTTGAACTAGTAGGTATGTATACAACAGGGATTCCAGCTTCTTTAACAGCTGCAAAGGGGTCTTCACTCCCAGTTTTATTATGTCCTGAAGCTATTATTATGTCAGGCTTTAAACTCACAAGAGTTTCAGGATCTGGATTCTTAAAGTCAATTTTAGGCAAATCTTTATTGATACCATCCACATCTGATGAATATTTGTCTATAGCTACTAGCTTATCTGAAAGTCCCAGTCCAACTAATATTTCGGTATTTGATGGTGCTGTAGATATTATAGTGTTTACTTTTTCGGGAAGCTTAAAGCTGTTACCTTCTCTATCTGTCATTGTTGCAGTCTTATTACCACAACCGAAAAGTGCACTCATAGCTAATATAACTATTAGAAAAAGTGATAAAAATTTATTTTTTAGTTTCATGATGCCCTCCTAAAATATATTGTATTTAAGGGTAACAAAAAAAGCATACCCATCGAGAGTATGCATAGACGCATAATAAACATGCCTATAAAAATCATAATAAAACTTATAAGTCTTATTTTCATAAAACGCATGATTACTTAAGTCACATTCAAAAAATAACAAGTTCATTTACCAGCTTATTTTCAACTATCCTTCGGAAGTAGACTGACCTAATAGACCAGCTATGAGATCAATTTACCATCTTGACTGATGAAAAACGCTTATATCTGTACTTGAAATTTATTTTCATGTGCCTAATATCCCACCCTCAGAGGATATTATCGGTGTATAAAATCAAGGTATCCCGACTTAACTTCATCCTAATTTCAAGCCTTCCCAATTTCTCAGTGGCACGTTAGACACAATCAAAAAATAAAAGATTGGACTTGTTATTTTTAATTATGCCTTTGATTTCGTCAGTTTCACGGTTACTGGGGTAGTTGAAGAATTTCACTCCATTCCCTTATTACTTAAATGCAGACTACAGTTTGCATTCATATAATTAAAGTATTTGACATAAAAAGATTATACTATTCATAGTAAGTTTTAGCAATAAACCTTGTAAATATATAGAGAACCCAACTATAATATATACTTATGCGTATAACTCACCGAAATCATAAATATTTTGATTCCGAAAAGCTATGAAAATATCGCTGAAGGTTCTAAGCAGCAGGTTGTATCCACTTTAGCATGCTCCAACTTTCAGTTTGACAAGCTAAAATGGAATAACCTACAGCTAAGAACCTTTAACAGCTCATTTTCAAATGTTTTCTTCACAAATATATTTATGATTTCTAGTAAAGATATGAACTTAAAGTTTTAGTAAATTTGTTAATATGTTCATCTATATAGATAAGCCAATTATAAGTTAGATTTATACTATGAAATATATCCCAACTAGAAATGGGTAATATATTTTTGTGGAATGTTTCATTGGTAATTTTGATGGATGTGATTCTTTGGCTATAAGTTGTTCCAAATGTGCTAGTTCAGAGCTTGTTCTTTGAGGCTAGCACTTTGGGTGCAACTTTATAGCCTTAGAATCACCCATCAGAATTACCTAGAAACTGGAACAAAAGTATATTATTCATTTCGGTGAGGTATGCGCATAAATCTAAGTTATATATTGTTTATCTATAAAATGTTAAATAAAAATATTACTTTATTGGAAAAAATTCTATAAAATGACTCTAAAATGATGTAAAATGTTTGGTAGATTAATAAATTTATTAAAATGAATTATGAGGGCGATTAAAGTGATTAAAAAAATATCTATGTTAATGACATGCATACTATGTATTCTTATTTTTTCAGGGTGTTCAAAGAATCAGGAGATTATTACTAAAACGGCATTGAAAATGGATACTGTTTTTCAGCTAAAAGCATATGGTCCAAAAGCTAATGAAGCTATAGAAGCATCTCTTTCAAGATTAGATGAGATTGAGCAAATGGCAAGTGTGACTATAGATAGCAGTGACATAAGTAAAATTAATCAAGCTGCAGGTAAAGAATATGTACAAGTACATCCTGAGATTATTAAAATGCTTGAAACCGCAGTTAAGTATTCTAAGTTGAGTAATGGTGTATTTGACATAACTGTGGGCCCACTTGTAAATCTTTGGGGAATAGGAACTGATAACGAAAGAATACCTACAGATGATGAGATTAAGTCAAAACTACCGCTAGTTGGATATAATGATATCAGTATAAATGAAGAGAATAATAGTATTAAGTTACTAAAAGAAGGTATGGCAATAGATTTAGGTGGAATAGCTAAAGGATTTGCCGCAGATGAAGTGTTAAAAATTTATAAAAAGTACGATATTAAAGGAGGGATTATAAGCCTTGGAGGTAGTTCTATATATACAGTTGGTCAAAAGCCAGATGGAACACCATGGAATGTTGGAGTTAAGCATCCTAGAAAAGACAGTGATCAAGATTATGTAGGAATAATTAATTTATCAGAACAAGCACTTTCTACCTCTGGGGATTATGAAAGATATTTTATAAAGGATGGTAAGAGGTATCATCATATATTAAACCCAAGCACAGGATATCCAACAGATAATGGTGTAATGAGTGTAACTATAGTTGTAGACAGCAGTATTCCTGATAGCAATATGCTTGCTGATATTTTAACCAAAACTGTTTTCATAGCAGGTGTAGATAATGGTTTGAAATTTATAGACAGTTTGCAAGGTGTTTCATGCATGGCAATAACTTCTGATTATAATATTTACAAATCTTCAAACTGGAATATAAAATTAGATAAATTAGATCCAGAATTTAAATTTGCTAATTAATTTTTTTATTATGCCTCAGTCTAGTATAAATTTTACAATATGTTTACATACTGACAATATAGGAGGCTATAATATGAAAATGAAAACTAATCAAAGAGCCTTAATTTTATTAGTCATTATGTTTATAGGTTTCATAATTACTTTGTTTCCACAAAATACCCCTATAATAACTATATTGCAAAGTGGATTTGAAGCTGGAGTTGTAGGTGGATTTTCAGACTGGTTTGCAGTAGTAGCACTTTTTCGGTATCCCTTAGGAATTCCAATTCCACATACTGCACTTCTGCCTAGGAATCGTAAAAGAATAACAGAAGGTTTAGTATCAATAGTTGAAAACAACTTGCTCAATAAATCAAGTATTATAAATAAAGTACATGAATTAGAAGTAGTGAAAAAGATATTAAATATATGCAAAAAAAATATATGTTCTAAGCAAGGAATAGAAGCAGGAATGTATGTTATTAAACGTGTCATAGAGCATATTCCTATAGGAAAAGTTTCTTTATCTTTACTTAAACTAATTCAAAAATATTTGAATACATTAGATTCTAAAAACTTACTTGAAAAATTAATTGGCATATTCTTAAGAAATAATTATGAAGAGAAAATTTTAGATAATTTACTTATTAAGCTTGAAGAGATAGTAAAGCAAGATAAAGTAAAGAATGAACTTGGAAATATAGTATTCAATTCTATAAATAAACTAAAGATAAGTGGAATAATGCAATATTCATTAAATACAGTCTTAAATGTTTTAGGAAAAGATAAAGTAGGAAAAATAGCTCAAGATTTAGTCGTTGTAATATTAAAGGATTTAAAAAAACATGATAATACCAGTAGAATTACACTGCTTGAATTAATGCAGAGCAATATAAGAAACATAAGTAACAATGAAGAAGTTATACAAAAAATAGATGAGTATAAAATGAGATTAGGCAGTAATGTTGAACTAAATAACTTTACAATAAAAATATTAGATGAATTAAAAAATATAATATTAGGTTATGTTAAAGAAGACTACATAAGAAATAATATACTGCCAATGCTAAACAATTTAATAGACAATATATCAGAGGATATTGATTTAATAAATAAATTAGAGCAGCAGATACAGGAACGTGTATCAGGTTACATAAATTCCAATCATGAAAATATAGGCAGATTAGTTAGAGATAATATTGAAAGATTGGATACTGAAACCCTTATAAAATTGATTGAAGAGCGTGTAGGCGATGACTTGCAGTGGATAAGGATAAATGGTGCTATTTGTGGTTTTTGCGTTGGTCTGGTATTAGGAATAATTAGAGTTTTGTAAATATTAAAAACACATGGTCAGTGTTTATTAATAAATAAGAGCATATGTAGGTTGAAAATTGCATTGCTAAAAAATAGAGTTTTACAATGTTTTTTAGTAGATTTTAGAGTAGATATTATTGCTGTAGAAGAAGGTACTGAACTTATAAAGAGAATTGCAAATAAAGAAGATCTATAAATGCAATTCTGTATTATTATATATGTTGCAATGCAAAATTCACAATTACAGCTAAAATTCTTACAATATTTTTAGAATTATGATGAAGAATTATTTTTGCAATATATATATTATTATTATTTACATTTCATGAACAAAATTTCTTTTACAGTCTCCTCAAAAGGTATTGAAACACTTTTAATATTTCCTGTGCTATCATAATTAAAGGTCACATCAACCAAGTAATATTCCATTATTGTCATGGTAAAAATGTCATAGCATTTATGATTAAGTGTATAGTCTATATTATTATAAATTAATTTTAAGCTATTATCTTTTACTTCGATTTTTAAAGAACCATATGCTGGATTTTCATATATGCCAGTATATTCTTCAAGGGAGTGAGATGGAGTTGAGTTATCTTTTTTTGAGTCTATTGTAGGCTTAGTAACAGCTTCCATTGCTTTCATCATCTTTGCAGCTTCATCCTCTAGTTTTTCACAAAAATCACTATGGTCATAGCCTAAAAGCTTGTCATATATATGGTATGCTATAGGCATTGCACAGACAGGATTATTTAAATTAGTAAGAATAACTACGCCAATATTCTCGTCTGGAAGAAAACTCGTATAGGAGCAAAATCCATCTATATTTCCACCATGGTTAACATGTTTTCTTCCTCTATATGCTTCAACAAACCAGCCTAAGGCATAAGATGAGAATTGTAATTCATCAAACTTTAAAGGGATTAGCTCACAAGGGAGTTGAGGTGAATGTAACTCACTTATAGTTTTTTCTGATATAATCTGTTTTCCATTTACTTTACCTTTATTCAAATGAAGGCTAAGCCATTTTAACATATCATTTAAACTTGAATTCATAGAACCAGCAGGAGCAACAGCATCTAGTTTTCTAAAGTCTATTTGATTAATTTCTTCACCTTTTTGCGCATAGGGCTTACTGTAATCAGAAGACTTTTTTGAAACATCTACTGAGAAATTTGTGCTGTTCATACCAAGAGGCTCAAGAATTCTTGATTTCACAAATTCTTCCCAGGTCATTCCTGTAACTAGTTCAACAAGGTAGCCAGCTGTGGCATACATCAAATTATTATATTGCCATGTTTCTCTGAAATCTTTACTAAATTCCAAGTATTTAATTTTATCTACCAGTTCTTTTCTGCTTAAAGAAGGATTTGTATACCATAAAATATCATGTCTAGGTAATCCAGAACGATGACAAAGCATGTCCCTTAATGTAAGATGTTCTTCAGCATATTTATTTTGCATTTCAAAACTAGGCATGTATTTTTTTATAGGAGTATCAAGATCAAGCTTACCTTCATCAACTAATATACCTATTGATAGTGAGGTAAAAGATTTACTTGCAGAACCTATGGCAAATAAAGTATCTTTTGTAACATTCAAATTTTTGTTAACATCGCGCAGTCCTAACTCATTGCAATATATTATTTCATCATCTTTAATAATACCTACAGCCATTCCGGGAATTTTCCACTTATTCATATACTTAGATAAAAAGTCATTAAGATCTTGAGAGTTATTAGATAGAATATCATTCATAATATTGTACCACCTTTATTTATTTTTTATTTTCCTTCATTTCTTGCTCTATCAAATTCATTTAATGCTCTCTTTTGTATTTCAAGTGTATCTTCACCCATGTCAAATTCAGCTTCTTCTTCAAAACCGTCTTGTTCTTCGCCATCAAATCTATATAATTTCTTTAATAACGTCCATAAGATTTCCATTTCTTCAATGGAAAAACCTTTAGAAAGCATCCCAAAAAACTCCATCGATTTTTCGGCACCTATCATCATGGCATCCGTTCCAGCTTTAGTAATCTTCACATTAACTGCACGTTTATCATATTGGCTTGGCACAGTAATTACATATCCTTTGTTCTCTAAATTAGTAATCAATTGTTTTACACTCTGTTTTGTTGTACCTAGTTTTTTAGAAATATTATTTAGAGTCGTTTCATTTTCAGGTAAATGAATAATAGCAACCATTGCCATAAGCTGTCTGCTAGTTAAAGGTTCACAATATTCATCACCCTTAATTTGAATTTTATTAGTGAGAGAAAACAGAGTTGCGTATATTTGTTGTATTAAAAAAAGCGCTTTATAGTTATCCATAAAATATCTCCTCCTTAGTTGGACAATATACTGTCTAAAATTACGATAGCATATTATTCCAATGTAGTCAATATACTGTCTATTTGTTTTTAGTTATACTTCATTATAAACAGAGAGGACTTGAATAAGAAAAAAGGAATAGGGGATATTGCTTAATACTAGTACTTGGTACTATAACTATAATATTTCTGAATCTTTTTTGTAGAAAGAATTATTTAATGATATTACCTGAAATAATGTTTTGGATAGGCTGTGCAGTTACTATGTTGGAATCATATTGAGGTTGTATTCAGTATTGACACTTGGAAGATCTTTCACCATATCAGTGCAAGTGGATTTAAAGCAAAAAATAATTCAAACAGGTCCATATAGATACATTAGGCACCCTGCATATAGCGGAAGTATATTATATTTAATTGGAATAGCATTAGCTCTTAGAAGCATCATTGGAACTATTGTAACTATAACAATTATTGCTGTCATTTATGGATATAGAATTAAGATTGAAGAAAAGACATTAGAAAGTAACTCTAAGACAGATTATCAAGAGTATAAGAAGTGTACTAAAAAGATTATTCTATTTACTTAGTGAAAAATATAGTTTAATCATATAAAAGCAAAAATATATTTATTGGATATTAATTATAGGCGTGTTAATAAAGTAATCTTAATCTATTAATACTAGATTAGAATTTTTCTATATTATTTTTTATATCAAGTACAATTTCTTCAATTATATCTTTAATTTGTAGATTTCTAGTTCCAGGAATATAAATGCCATGCTTTTGTAATGGAAGTATATATTTAGTACAATCCATATTAAATATTGCATTGGAAATCATAGTAGTAATTTCTCCATTTATACCTCCACTACAGATTATTCCGATTGGTCCTATTATACTATCTATTTTAGTTGTCTTGCAAAATGAACTGATTGCCCTTTCACCGCTTATACCAACATTTGCACCGGCTTGTACCATTTTTGAGGTAGCAAATGAGTTGGTACCAAGTGCAATAATATAAACATCATTTTCTATTTCTTTACGGATCCTCTTTATGATGTTTTGACCAAGGCCTGCACCTTGTGCATCTATTACTGCAATTTTCATATTAATGATCATTCCTTTCGCTATGATTAAAAGATATAATTTAATAAAAGTAGTTAATGTATAAATAAATTAGTGCTAAACTATAAATAAGATTTTTATTTATAGTTTCTGATATTATTCTATACCTTGAAGTTAACTATAAGTCAAGTGCTTTTTAGTAACATTAAGTGATTGGTGGTCACATATTTCATAAAAAGGCTATATAATTTTAAATTGACTGAAATTAATCTGTGATTTTGTTCTTAACATATATTATTATAGAATAAAGAGAAGAGATTTCATATGATTATTGGAAACACAAAATAATAAAGTTATTAAAAAATTGCAGATATGAGGTGAATGGATGAAAATTAAAGTTGTAAAACAGCTGCTAGAATTAAACGAAAATTTCAACAATGATATTAAAGAAATTTTAAGAAGAAAAAATGTATATTTAGTAAATGTGATGGGTTCACCAGGGACAGGCAAAACAAGTTTGATTATAGAGCTAATAAAACAATTAAAGGATAAATTTAATATTGCTGTAGTTGAAGGCGATATTGCGGGACAAGTAGATGCTGAAAAAATTGATTCACTTGGAATTTCTGTCATTCAGCTTAATACAGAAGGAGAGTGCCATATAGAATCAAAAGCAATTTATAATATCTTAGGATACTTTGATTTAGACGAAATTGATTTGATTTTTATTGAGAATATTGGTAATCTTGTATGTCCTGCTGAGTTTGAACTTGGTGAAGATTTTAAAATTGCTGTTTTAAGTATTCCAGAAGGGGATGATAAGGTTGAAAAATATCCATTACTATTTTCTAAAGCTGATGCAGTTGTATTAAGTAAGTATGATATGATGGAATACTTTGACTTTAATGACAATAAGGTAGAAGAAAATGTTAAAGAATTAAATCCGTTGGCAGCTACCTTTAGAATATCATCAAGAACTGGACAAGGATTAAATTCATTTGTTACATATATTGAAGAAAAAATAAAAACAAGAATTCAAAGGTAATTTAATATTTACAATTTTGGAATTGTATAGTATCATAAAATTGTATACTACGAGGGTATACAGTTTTCATACAATATATATTGCAAAAATAATTCTTCAGCATAATTTTAAAAATATTAAAAGAATTTTGGCTGTAGTTGTGAAATGTGCATTGTGAATTGCAACATATATAAATTAATAGATTAATTTGGATTATTAATAACCACGAAGGTTGATTGCTTTATTTGTAATCAGTTTTTGTGGTTTTGTTTTTATTAAAAATTGGGCATATTGAGGAAATAACAAGTGTAATTATCTTCACATGCTTTAAAGGAGGAATTAAAATGCATATTCCAGACAATTATCTAAGCCCAGCTACCTGTGCAGTTATGGGGGCGGCAATGATTCCAGTTTGGACAAGAGCTGTAACAAAAGTAAAAAAAGAGGTAACTAAAAAGAAATTGCCGCTTATGGGAGTGGGGGCATCACTATCATTTTTAACGATGATGTTCAATGTTCCGTTACCAGGTGGAACCACTGGACATGCTGTAGGAGGAACATTAATTGCTATTCTTTTAGGCCCTGAGGCGGCATGTATTTCAGTGACGATAGCACTTTTGATTCAAGCATTACTATTTGGTGATGGAGGTATTTTAGCCTTTGGAGCCAACTGCTTTAATATGGCATTCGTCATACCATTTGTAGGCTATTATATTTATAAGTTTTTAAAAGAGAAATTTAAGACAGAGAAAGGAGAATATATTGGGACATTTATTGCAGCTTATATTGGAATAAATTTGGCCGCTTTATGTGCAGCAATAGAATTCGGAGTACAGCCATTACTTTTTAAAGATGCAGCAGGTATACCGCTATATTGTCCTTATCCTTTATCAATTACTATACCTTCAATGCTTATTCCACATCTTGTAGTCGCAGGAGTATTAGAAGGAATTATAACTGTTGGCGTATTAAGCTTTATAAAAAAAGTTTCACCAGGAATTATCTATGAGGGGGCTACTACAAAATCAAAGCCTGTATATGGATTAATAATAGCGCTAATATGCCTCTCACCATTAGGGTTATTAGCTACAGGTACAGCTTGGGGAGAATGGGGAACTGATGAAATAAGTTCTGTAGTAACAGGTGGTAATACGTTAGGATTTATACCTAAAGGCATGGAAAATGGATTTAGCTTTAATGCATTAATGCCAGATTATTCTGTTGCAGGTCTTCCAGATAATTTTGGATATATTTTATCTGCAGTTGCAGGTGTTGCAATACTATTGTTAGTATTTAGAATAATAGCAAGTATGAAAAAGACAACAAAAGTATAAAGTGAAACTTGATTCAGGTGAGGTGATTTAAATCTGAATCTTAGTTTAACTTATATGTGCTCCATCAATTCAGCAATATGTAGTGAAACAAAAGTGAGAGTCCAAATTTTATATTTGGGTTCTCTTTTAAATGTGCCTAATATACGTTATAAGAAAGGAAGTTATTAATGCCAGAATGGCTTTTAAAGAAAGACAATTATACACCGCTAAAAGACAAGAATTCTTTTATAGATAAGAGCATTCTGTCAATATTTAATGTGCTTGCTATGTTTAGGCAGCAAACTAAAATAAGAAACTCTAAATTTGGAATTAACCCATTAACTAAATTAATATCAACGCTCATACTAATTATTTTTGTTTCCTTAAGCAGAAATTTTCACTTTATTGTAATTACAACTGTGTTTATGCTTGTGCTAATAAATCTTTTAAGTATAAAAGAAATAAAATATGTTGTCAAAGCAAGTATGGCGGCGGCAATTTTTACGTTTATTATTTTGTTACCAGCTATTTTTTTAGGGTATAGTAATAATACCTTAATGATCACATTAAAAGTATTAGTTTCAGTTGCTTCTGTCAGTATATTAACTTGCACTACTCAGTGGAATGAATTAATAATTACTTTAAAAATATTTAGAATACCAGATATATTTATTTTGGTACTTGATATTACTATAAAATATATTATAATTTTAGGCGAATTTTCATTAAATATGGTTTATGCTCTTAAATTAAGATCAGTAGGTAAAAACAATCATAAAAGCACTGCACTTTCCGGAGTCGTAGGAACTATGTTTATAAAGTCTAAAGAGATGGCAGAAGAGATGTATGGAGCAATGGAATCTAGAGGATTTACAGGAACATATAAAGTATATACGAAATTTAAATTTAAGCTAGTTGATTATGTTTGTTTTATTCTTACCATAATTTTTGTGTTAACATATTTTTATTTTGATAGGTTGTGATTTAATGATTGATATAAAAGATGCGAATTATTCATATGATGCTGAAGTTACCGCACTAAAAAATGTAAACCTACATATTGATGCAGGTGAAGCCATTGCTTTAATAGGTGTAAATGGAAGTGGGAAGTCTACATTAATGAAATTAATTAATGGATTAATAATTGCTGATAGTGGAAGTTATTTATTTGAAGGTGAAGAAATTAATAATAAAAAAATGCAAAATGAAGAGTTCTCGAAGGCTTTTCATAAAAAAATAGGTTTTGTTTTTCAAAATTCAGATGTACAGCTATTTTGTTCAAATGTATATGATGAAATTGCATTTGGGCCAAGACAGATGGGAATGGATGAAGAAGAAGTTAGAAAAAGGGTAGAAGACACTCTAAAATTATTGAAAATTGAAGAATTAAGAGATAGACAGCCATATCATTTGAGCGGTGGAGAAAAGAAAAAGGTTTCTATAGCTACCGTAGTAGTTTTAAATCCAGACGTTTATATATTTGATGAACCAATGAACGGACTTGATCCTAAAACTAAGAGATTTTTAAAAGAATTCATGATAGCTATAAATAATGCAGGAAAAACTATTTTATGTTCTACCCATGACTTTGAATATGTAAAAGGGGTATTTAAAAGAGCAATTGTTTTTTCAAGTAATCATGCGATTATTAGAGATGGTAATTATGATGAGATAATGAACGATAGTGACTTTCTATATGACAATAACATTATATAATGTTTAAGCTATACTGAAAATAATAATATGAAGAAAGAACAATACAAGTTAAGAAAAGCAATATATTATATGGAATAAAAATTGCAACTAATCTTATCAAATTAGAGGAAGGGTTAACATCTCTTTAAAGTCATTTTTCAAATTAAGTATGTCATTAAATTAAATAACATTATTGAATATTAGCTCATGAAAGATTCATAAAAGTAAAAAACGGTAGTTAGGAATGAGAAATCCAACTACCGTTTATTTTTGTATGTACAATTTATTCTATATTAATTTCTGTTAGTTTATCATTTGTAGGTAAGGTAAATGATAAAACTTGCTGGATGGATTCGAATGCCCAAATTGAAGTAGAATTACATTTGTCCAGTGGCAATAGAAATATAGAATAAGAAAAAATAAATCTTAGCAATAATGTTATATATGTTAAAATAAAGATATGTAAAACATTAGACGTAAATACAATTTCAGGTAGTGATAATCATGTCTATGCTAGAGGGGCTGCAAGAACTCCACGATGCTAGGAAAGTGGACATACACTACCTCATCACAAAACGTATGGAAGATGAGTTATATCTCAAACTCATAGGTTTAGAAAAAGTGCATTTACGTGAAGGTAGGCTAGTTTAAAATCAAAATTTAGATAAGAATATTAGTAAAAATCAGTGCGTTACTAATATTCATGTGGAGTAATATATGAATAAATATACTAAGATAGAGCTATTTTTAATAATTGGTTTTTTAGTGTCAACTTTTGCATTTAGTTTAACAGTAAGTATTGTATATTCAAATTATAATAGAGTTACAGAACAAAACCGATTTAATAAAGATTATAAGTATCTAAAAATAGATACAGTACATGAGACTAAATATGTTGATGGAGCTGAAGTTGTAAATAAAGATGAGGATAAAGAAAATCCAAGCTTATCAGAAATAGTAGATGCTGTTCAAGAGGCAGGATATAAGAAAATTATTTTAAAGCCATTTGAAGATCAAATACAAGTTGATAATAAGTTTTATATTAATGATATATGGCCTTGCTCTAATGGGATTGACATAGAAAGTAGAAATTTAATTAAAGGAAGATACTTAACTGAAGAAGAGTTAATGAGCAATGAAAAAGTTGCTATTATAGGTTTTTGTTTAGAAAGATTAGTTGAAGAGAAAAATGGGGAACGTTATATAAAAATATTTAATGAAGATTATAAAGTTGTTGGGGTTCTTGGAAATACTGAAGTATTTAAATATAGCAGTATAATTCCTATAAGATCTCTATATTTTATAAACACTAAGGTTCCTAATGTTATTTTTTATAAGAATAATATAAGTAATATAGACATTAAAGAAATTAACCTGAAAAATATTAATGTTTCTGAAAAAGAGATTTCGAGGACTTCGGTTATAGATTATTTATTCAAAAATGTTTACGAACTTAAAAATAGCTTATATCAAATAATACTTGGTATAGCAAATTTACTTTTATTTTCATATTTCTTTGCTAAAAATATACGTGAAAAAGTTGCTATTATGAAAGTCTTGGGGGCTAAAAACTCTGATGTATTTAAAGAGGTTTTTGCAAAAATCATAAGAATATCTTCGATTGGAATTATTGCTGGACTAGCTTTATCAAAAATTACAATAGATTTTATGATGAAGTCTTTCCCATCTCAATATTCAGCTGTTAACATTCCAAATATTATATTAAGTTCAATGCTAATATTTATAATATCTATAATTGTATCTATACTAGTGTTGTTTAATGTAATTAGATTTAAAATAATGAAAGAAATAAGGTAAGTAGTATGAAAAGCAAATTTATCTTTTTTGATATAAAAAGAAACTTGATAGTTAATGTATTAATTATATTGGAAGTAGCTTTATGGATATTTTATGCTGCGTCTTTGGTTTCTTTAATTAACTTTGATAGGTCATATAGAAATAGGTACAACAGATCAATTTCCATAGATAATTCTAAGTTCATGACGTTTTATAAGATGATCCTTAAGGAAAACAAAGATATTGAAGATTATAAAAATGATATAAAGGAAAGTCTTGAATTAATATCAAAAAATAATTATACTTACGGTTTTATTCAAAGGGATCTGTATACGGATATTCCAATTGATGTTTTAGGGTTAAATTCTAAAGACTTAGAGTCTAATTTTACAGAAAAAGATACAAATGATGAGTTGATACATCCAATTGGATTCAATTATGGAATGATAGAACATTATCAAAATAATATAACTCAGGAAATTTCAAAAGAAGAATGGATTAGAAGTGATGAATATGTACCTGTAATTGTCGGAAATGATTTGGCTAAAAAAGTTAAGGTTGGCACTAGCTATGTAGCTAATAATATAACTTATAAAATTGTAGGGCAATTTAAGAAGGATGTATTAGCATTTGATTATACAAATAGTGTAGATAGCTCATTTTTATTAAATAAGTCATTTGTTATTCCACTTAGTGACGAAACATTCTTTCAAAATTTTGGATATCAACCTATAACGATATTTTTCAATGGTGACAAAGAAAATAATTCAACTGAATTAGAATCAAATATAAGAAAAATTTCTGATGATATAGTTGTTTCAGATTTTGGTGATGATTTAGATAAATTTTTGGAAGAAATAAAATCAAAAAAGTACTATGAAATATTTAGAATAATTATAATTACTATTATTGCATCTGCATCAATAATTACTACAATTAGTTATAAAATAACTGAAGATGTAGATAGGATTGGAATTCTTTATTCTTTTGGAATTAGTAAAAAAGATATATTTAAAACATTTTCTTCTGAATTTCTTATAAATATACTAATTGGAATCATAGGAGGAAGTTTATTTTATTTAAAGAACTGCGGAAGCGTTTATGCATTTTTTATTAATGAAAACTTATTATTCAATTTATATATTTCAATTGGGATATTGTTATTAACAATTATTTTAATTATGCTAATGAGTTTTAAAGAAATAAATAAGTTGACTCCAAAAGAGATGATGGGAGGATTTACAGAATGAGTATATTAGATTTAAGAAATATATATAAAACCTATGGAAAAGGTGATAACGAAGTTATAGCTGTAGATGGAATAAGCTTAAAGGTGGATAAAGGTGACATTATAGCTATTATGGGGCCTTCTGGTTGTGGTAAAAGCACATTGCTTAATATATTAGGTTGTATAGACAACCCTACTAAAGGTGAATATTATATTGACGATTTTCAAGTGGACTTTAAGAAACTTAATCAGTTATCTAAAATCAGAAATGAAAAGATTTCTTTTATATTTCAAAACTTTGCATTAATAAAAGATCTTAGCGTGTTAGAAAATGTAATGCTTCCTCTTAAATTTAGAGGTATTTCACGAAAAGAACGAATAAATAAGGCAATAAAGTATTTGAAAGAATTAGATATATTGAATTTAAAAAATAAAAGTATTAGGCAATTATCAGGAGGGCAGCAGCAAAGAGTTGCCATTGCTAGAGCACTTACTCAAGAAAGCGAAATTATATTAGCTGATGAGCCAACAGGAGCATTGGACCAAGAAAATAGCATTAAAATTATGAAAATATTGCAAGAATTAAATCAAAAACATAATAAGACAATATTAGTTGTGACACATGATAATCTTGTTGCAAGCTTTTGCAATAAAACCTTGAAAATGAAAGATGGAAAATGGGATAGTATTAAATAAAGGAGTCATAATTTATGAAAAAAATACTTTTAACTATATTACCGAGTATATTAACATTCTTATTTATATTTATAGATTCTCATTTCCCATATAGTAAGTGGATTTTAATTGGTATTTATATTTTATTTCCGATAATGTTTATAATTCAGACTATTATTTCATTCAAATCAATAAAAAATATGTTGATTGGATTTTTGTTATTATCACTATCAATCATACTGCCTATTAATCAATGGTATAGAATGGGCAGCATAATTCCAGCCATAATAGTTTATTTAATATTGTCTTTAATAACATATTTACTGATAGTAGTTATAGATATTATTAAAAAAAATAAGAAAAGAACTAGAAATTAACGAGGGTGTCTTTGTAGAAATAACTAAGAGTGATAATTAGTGAACTGGTATGAAGCGTATTAAAAAATTCAAATTCTATATAAGTTATGAAGAAATTTTTGGGGGAGAGATATACTTATTTGTGGGAAGTTCTAAAGTCTTATTGGAGGGAATGAAGTGAAGAATAATTTAAGCGAACCGTATCATAAGAGACACTATAAAAGCATCTCTTATGAAATAACTAATTCACCATCGCCAGTTATTATAATTTTATATCCAGCTTTGAGAGGAAATAAATTAAATTTTTGCGATTGGGGCCATATGCGAATAGCTTGAACAGGAGTTTCAGTAGAATCTAAAATAAATATGTAAATCCGCTCATTAAAAGAATTATTTTGAACTGTATGTGTAGCATCTAGAGATAAATTTAAATCTTCAACTTTGTAGAAACCACGCTTAAGAATTTTACTTTCAGCCATACAAGGTGAAATCATAATATTAGAAGAAATAAAGAAGAAGAATAGTAATGCATAAATAAATTTTTTCATAAACATAATCACCTCTAAATTTTTATAGATAACAAGAAAATGAATTGAGCATTTTATCTAGTTTATAATAATGCTACCTTTACTAGATACAATTATTTCAAATTCAGATTCTAAAGGTATTAAAATATACTTGTCTGACTGAGGATCTAATCGCATATATTGCCTAGTTACTTGATTTGAATCGAAAATGGCAATAAAGGCATAATCACTGGTTGAAGTATTTTGTACAGTATGAATGCCGTGGGATAAATTTAAATCTGTAGCTTTATAAAATCCTTCATGTAAGGTTTTTGGTTCAGCGCCAACAGGGATTGTAAAAATATGAAAGATTAATATTAAAAAAAATAAAAATGCCAGTGGGTACTTTTTCATTAGATCACTCACCTTTCTAAATTAAAATATTATGGAATTATAAACTTAATTTTATTATGTGAAAGTGATGAGAATATATTCTGAAATATTAAAAATAAAAATTAAACCTGAAGAGGGGACAGGACAAGATTAGCAGTTTACTATTTAGAATGTAAAAAATGAGTGTTAACGGAGAAAGAGGCATTTATAGAATCTTGGCAAAATTTGAGTCATGAGGGACGTAGAAATCTTAAGCATGGTTTTTCATGAGGTATTAACTTGAATGATTGAATCATTAGACAATGAAGATAATAAAAAAGGAAGCTTATCCACTATGAGATAAGCTTCCTTTTTTAGATTACTTAAGACTTAAGCTACATCAAATTTAGTAACTTGTCTTTGAGTAACTTGAGCACCAGATTTCTTAACTAAATCACCAGAATTAGTTTTGAAAACATTTTTAGCGATTACAGTATCCATAAGTGCATTAATCTCGTCTTTTGTAAGACTTGATTTAGCACCAGAAACACTTAAAGTACTTTTTTCACCAGCCGCAGTTAAAAAAGTCATAGATAAAGAATATTCCATTTAATTCACCACCTTTCTGTTTAGAGTAGAGTCAAGGAAGTTAAATCATATACATGATTTAACTAAGTTCGAGAAACCAAATCATAGATTTGGACTCTCACTTATCTGCTTAAGCATTTGCTAAACTAGAAGATTCATTTATAAAGTAGTCTTTAGTATTGGCTTCCATAACAGCTTTAATTGCATCAGCAACAGCATAGATATTTTCTGGTGCTGCATCTGTTTTGATGCCTGAGAAAGTTTTCTTAGTATAAATTGGATCGCCAGTTTTATCTAATCCTTTTTGAACCTCAATACTAAGAGAAACAGAGTCAATAGTTTTAGTTACAGCCATATATTTTTACCTCCTTCATTTTGTTTTCGTATATGATATACGCATTAATTCCATAGATTACATAAGTATTCTAAAATTTTTTTAAGCAGCAAATAATCAAAACAGTTGAAGTAAAGACACAAAGAAAATTTTATGGTTCATCTATATGAATTCTAAAAGGTTTAATCCATTAGGTCTTAGGGGATAAGCAAGAACTATAAACTAAATGATTTTATAAAAAATTAATTGTATTATTTAAAATTTATATATTAAAGGAAAGTCAATTAGGTAAAAAAGTATTTCTTAGATTCAGAGAAGGCATCATCGTTTTACTATGAGTCTTACTTTGATTTAACACGAAGAGGTTTAATAAATTTAATGAATATGAAAATCTTTATATAGTAATAAAATAGAAATATGTAGAACAAATAAAAATGAAATGAGAGAAAAAATTTTTATTTACGTTATATAAAGTGTAAGAGCTTTTATGAAAATAATGGATTGGAGAAATTTCAATGAGGTGTACCGAAAAAAATTATATCAGTAGGCTGAAAAAGAGGAAAGAAGATGCACTAGAATTTATAGTGGATAAATATCTGGCATTAGTTAAATCCACAGTATATAAAGTACTTTCACCACTTAATAAGGATGGAATTATTGAGGAGTGCATAAATGATGTGTTTCTTTCAGTATGGAATAATTCACATAAATTTACAGGTGAAGAAGTTGATTTCAAGAAATGGATATTTAAGATAGCAAGATTTAAGGCTATTGATTATTACAGGAAAGAAGTTAAGAATCTGAATGTAAGCATAGAGGATAAGGAAATAAGCACAAATGAATTAGTGGAAGAAGAAATTATTAAGCTAGAAGAAAGAAATGAATTGATAAATTTAATTAACACTCTTGAGCCTATGGATAGGGACATATTTATTATGAAGTTCTTTCTAGGGGAAAAGTCTGAGGATATTGCTAGAAAATTTGGACTTACCAGAGCTGCATTAGACAATAGAATTTATAGGGGTAAGAAAAAACTTAGGCTAAATTTGGAGGTAGTGTAATATGAAAGATATTTATGAAATTCTAAATGATATAGAAATAGATGAAGATGAAATGGAAATGATAGAAGCGACTGATATTGAAAAAGCAAAGGTAAAAAAGTATTTAAAGAAGTCTATAAATAAAAATAAGTCATATAGAAATAAGGGAATAGCTGCAGCAGTTTTATGTTGTTTGTTAATTGGAGGTGCAGGAACTTTAGGAGTGGCTTATCCATCTTATGCAGCAGTAATTCCCATAGTTGGAGATATATTTAGGTTTATAGATAATGGTAGAACAGGTGCATATGATAAATATAAGGAATATGCAGATGTGGTGGGAGTTACGCAAGAAAGTAATGGTATTAAAGTCACAATAAAAGAAGCAATATTTGATGGGAAAAATTTGACTTATACCTATGAAATAATAAGTGATAAAGATTTAGGCGATAATCCGTTTTTCAATATGAATGGACCAAGGATTGCTATAAAATATTATAGTGGTGGATCAACGGGTAATTCTGAAGTAAAAAAAGTCTCTAAGAATACTTATGTAGGTCAAGAAACTATTACTATTAATGAAGAAAGAAAGGACATAAACTTTGAATTAAATTTTACAGATATAGGCGATATGAGCTCTGAAAATTCTAAAGAAATAAGTGGAAATTGGAAGTTTAAAATTAATTTAAAAGCATTAGATAATGTTAAACAAATGGTAAATAAGACAACTGAAAAAAATGGAGTTCAATTAAATATAGAAAGTATTTCTAAAACGTCAGCAACATTTACGTTAAATTATTCTCAAGAAATTTCAAAGGATTTACAGGAGAAATACTTTATTGTAGATATTCCAATAGAAGAACTAAAAGATGATTTAGGAAATGTTTATAAAGCAACGAGTGTTTCAACAAATGAAGGTAGTGAAGGAAGATATGCTGGAAAATCCATGTCAAGTTTTGGGGAGTTAAATCCAAATGCAACTAAATTAATAATAACTCCAAAAGTACATTTATCAAATAATGTACATCAAGAATCAGGTAATGAAGAGGGAAAAGCAGTTGATACAAGTCCTACTATAGATGAGAATCATCCTAAGAATAATGAATTTGCATTAGATGATATAGTAATTGAACTAAAAAAATAATACACTTTTTCTTATCAGAAATAGTTTAACTGAGATATAAGTGGATTTAAAGGTGGTAAAAATAAATTAATAGTAGAGTACAATATGTACTCAAAAAAAGTTCATCATTGCTGTATGGTGAACTTTTTTATCCTTCATAAAATTATAGCACGGTCAAATCCATGGATATTGTATCCTTCGTAAGTGTAGATTATATATTTTAAATGGTAGAATCAATGCTATATTTTCTCAAATTTAATTGGACGCCTTAACTTTCCTAGAGAGATTAGCTCAGTATTCTTTTTATAGTTATCCCAAAGGCTTGCTCTTGTAATATTAGGATTATCGTAAGTTTTAAAGAAGTATTCACAAGTATTTGTATTAACAAAGGCAGTGTATTTTGTATAATCATAAGTATCTCTATTTGTTATTACTATCCCTTTTGGAATAGAAACACTTTCCATAATATGAAAGCATGTATTTATTGCTTCTAAACTGTCACTAGGCGCTTTAATATGTGTTTTTTGATATGCTGTTCTTACAAATCGTTCTGGAGATGTGTAGCCTCCAGGTAATTGCATAGTTCCTCCTGCCTGACCAAATGGCCTTAAATGAATGTTTCCCCAGCATGTATCACTAGTCTGAGTTGGAGATACATTCATGTAATTTCGTAAATTAGTCATGTGCCACTGAAGATCAGGACTATTTGCCATAACTCCAATTGAATTTTTGTATAAAGTTAGACCTTTTTCTGTTTGTTCAATGACGACACATTCTCCGCATTTATCTGTAGCAATCCAATGTAAAGGCGCGACTGTTTGCGTTACAGGATCTTCAAGACCTACAATATCTATCTCCATTAATATTTCTTTAAGATCTTTTACTGATTCACATCTTCCTAAAATATAATGAAGAAAATCTAAGGAAGAAACAGCTTCCCTGGTAATGGAATCATTATGATTTTTGTATTTAGCATAACCTGCAAAATATAATGCTGCAGCTGCAAATCCTTTTTCATTTACTCCATCAAAAAAACCAAGCATTCCACCTGCTTCTTGTCCAATTCCTATAAAGCTATAGTGATCGCAAATTTTATTCATGCTAAGAGCATTATTCCAGAGATAATGTTTGGGTACGACATAAAGTTCTGGCTCAATATCATAAGAAAAATCCATAGTTCTTCCAAAAAAATTTTCCATCTTTTTAGATTGTAGTGTTATTGCTGTGCACATGTTAGTCCTCATCCTCCTTATACTTTATTAACTTAGCACTTGAAATTTATCACTAATGTTAACTTATATTTAATCAATCTAAACCATAAGCTACATGATGCTTAGAACCTTCAACGATATTTTCATAGTTTTTGGAATCAAAATATTTATGGTTTTGGTAAGTTACCACATAAATCTAGTCTTAAAGTTTGATATCTATATAAAAGGTCTATAATTTATAGATATACTTACACATGGCATAAAGTTCCACTTATTAATGTTAAACTATGAATGGTTTAGATTTAATATCTTATATTTTGAGGAAGGATAAAAAGTATATAAAATTACAATAAACTTTGTAATGCATTGATTCTAGATAAATACAAATAAAGTAAATACAATATTAATATATAGATTAAGGTGCAAGAAGAAATATATGATATTTTGAATTTATATAATTTTAAATTACTATTTTGAATAAAAATTATGTTCCTATCGGATACTATCATTATAACTAATGATTATCTAAAAATAGGAGGAACAATATGAAGAAAAATTTTAAAAGGATTACAATTTTAACGCTGCTGATAGTCAGCATTTTCTCATTTGCAGTGAACAACAATGCAATAGCTCAGGTACCGTCGGATAAGGATAATGGAGTACATCTAATTTTAGACTCAGTTAATTATAATAGTGTTTTACCAAAGCACTTCCGAAAAACTACTGATTTAGCAGTTGTAAAGGACAATAAAGATTTAGATCTTAAAGGGTTAGATAAGCTGAATATTTCTGGCAGTCAACAATTTTCAGGGAATAATATAGATCTTTTAACAAAGGCAATTGATACTTCTCTGACTATGACAGTAATAGATTTAAGACAAGAGTGTCACGGATTCATAAATGGATTTGCAGTTAGCTGGGCAGATGCAAAGAATAATGCTAATGTAGGACTTACAAGAGATCAAGTTATAGCTAAAGAAAAAGAGGATTTAAAAAGTATAAAGTTAAATGAACCTATAACTTTTTATAATAACTCTAAACAAACCATGGATGTTAAAACAGTTAAAAGCGAAGAAGAACTTACTAAATCAAAAAATTTAGGATATGAAAGAGTAACAGTTAGAGATGGTGGAATACCTACTGATGATATGGTTGATTATTTTATGGAATTCATAAAAAATAAACCAAAAGATTCTTGGCTTCACTTTCATTGCAAAGAGGGTATAGGAAGAACATCTACTTTCATGATAATGTATGACATGATTAATAATTATAAAGATGTCAATGCTGATGGCATAATTAAAAGACAATTGGCATTAGCAAATTTTGAGGATACTACATTGAAGTCCTTTTATAATAATGAAAGAATGGGATTCTTAAATAAATTTTATGATTATTGCAAAGCTAATGGAGACTCATTTGATACTAAATGGAGTGAGTGGAATAGTAAAGCTTCTAGTATAGATGAAACAGATAAATCTAATGCTATCCAGGTATCAAATGTAAATTCTGTTTATATGAAAAATAATATAGTTCCTAAATCTTTATATGCGATTTCTTTAGATTCTATGACACCTGGTGAAAGAACAATGATAACTAGCCTTCAGGGGCTAGTTAATAATCATTGTTCTTTTCAAATATATACACTTAATTCTTCTCAGCCTGATTATAAAATATGGTTGGAAGATTTAAAAAGTAATCATAATGTACCTTATGAAATGATATCAGATCCTTGGGAGCTAATAAAAATATATAAAGACTATATAAAAGGGTACGTGCTTTATAATGGTGAAACTAAAGATCCTTCAATAAACAATGCTTGTTCCTTAGCATGCCTTAAAAACGCTATAGTTATTGATGAAAAGCTGGAACCTAAAATAAAGGAACTTGGTATAGAAAGTAAAGGAGATTGCAGAAGTACAGATGAAAATTGGGCCTATGATAATTTGTGGAATAAAGGATTAAATCATTCCATGGTAATGGAGCTTTCTCCTGATAGAATTGATGCATTAAGGGACTATGCCATAATGACTAAATCTTTAATATTTTACGAAGGAGGTGTAGATAAAACAGCTCTTAGAGATAAAATATTTTCTTCTGTGGATGATAACGCTACATGTTTGGGCTGGGGGCCAGATGAGTTTATTAATGTAAGTACGGCTTCAAAATATGGTGTAAGCATGGTTGCAGCAGATTGGTCCTATAATTTAACTACATTAAGTGCTTTCAAAGAACCTCATATTAATAAAAACTCTTCATTAAAAGTTCCTAAAGAAGAAAATGTTCATTATGTTACTTTTATAATGTCAGATGGAGACAATCAGCAGTGGAACCTTGGAACTAATTATGGTTCGTCTAAGTGGTTTGGGTATGAAAATAGAGACAAACTTTCTTTAGGTTGGTCTATGACTCCAGCGTTATATTATTTAAGTCCTACTGTGTTTGATTTATATTATAAAAGCGTAAGCAATGAAAATCCAAGGAATAATTTTATCGTGGCTCCCTCTGGAAATGGGTACATATATCCAAGTAAGTTTCCACGTAATAAATTAAGTTCATATGCTGACTCATTAAATAGTTATATGAAAAGAGTAAATGAAAATTACGTATCAATAATAGATGATTCCGCCTTTCATGATGTTGAACTATGGAATGAGTTTACTAAAAAATCAAATATAAAAGGTTTATTTTATCTTGATTATCATAGACACGATAATTATAAAGGAGAAATTTTATGGTCTAATAATAAACCCTTAGTGTCTTGCAGAGATCTACTTTGGAATTCACTTGAAGACGAAGAAGAGTTAGTAAAAAGGATAAATGATAGAGTTAGTTTAGGACAAACAAATATCCATAGTCCAGAAGCATACTCCTTTGTCTATGTGCACGTATGGACAAAAGAGACAAGTAACGTGGAGAAAGTTACGAAAATGCTAAAAGAAAACAAAAGAGTAAGAGTAGTTCCCCCTGAAACGTTTATGGAGCTTATAAGTAAGAATATTAAACATTAATATACAGAGCTAAACGTATTATCCTATTTGGTGACTAATATTTTAATTATTCAATGAGGAGTTAAGAAAATAGAAATATTATAATAAAAAATAGAATAAATCAAAAAGAGGAATGCTAAAAAGGCAAGTGCTAGGCAGTAATTTTAATGACATAAAATCAAATATGGAAACTCTAAAGTTATATAGTAGGTTTGAAGTGCATTCCTCAATTTGAGCACTGGCTTAGACATTTTCAATTAATTAATGTTATAAAAAAATAAATTATTACTAATTTATTTAGTAAAATTAGACATTATCTATTGACAAATAAAATAGAAAGATATAATATTGAATTAAGCTAAACGTTTCACTTAGGGAGGTGGTTATAATAAGTGCGACAATTAAAGATGTAGCTCGAAAAACAGGCTTATCAATAGCAACTATATCTAAATACATAAATGGTGGAAATGTTTTAGATAAAAATAGAGAAATAATTCAAGCTGCCATTGAAGAATTAAATTTTACGGTTAATGAAATGGCAAGAGGATTAAAGACTAATAAAACTAGAACAGTAGGGATCGCTCTACCAGATTTAAATAATCTGTTTTTTACATCAATTGTTTCAAAAATAGAAGATGTTCTTTTGAAAGACGGTTATGGAACTATAATATGTGACTATAAGCAAGATTATGACTTAGAAAAGAAGAAATTAGAATTCTTAGTAAATAAGTCAGTAGACGCAATAGTTTTAGTGCCATCAGGGAAAGAAGTAAAAGAGTTACGTGAGATATTAGAAAGTGGAATACCAGTAATACTTATTGATAGACTTTTAAAAGATATAGAATGTGATGTGGTACTTGGGGATAATTTAAATTCATCATACAATGCAGTAGAAACCTTATTTACCAAGGGACATAAAAGAGTGGGGGTAATTGTAGGACCCCAAGAAATGTATACTGCTGAGCAAAGATTAAAAGGTTATTATAGAGTGCATGAAGATTATTCATTTAAAATTGATTCGAATTTAATAAAATACGGAGATTACAGAATGGATAGTGGATATGCTCTTTTCAAAGAATTATTGAGCATGGATGATCCGCCAACTGCTGTTTATGTAACTAATTATGAAATGACATTAGGTGCAGTAATGGCGATAAATGAAATGGGGATTAATATACCTGAGGATTTATCTATAATAGGTTTTGATAATATGGAATTAATAAGGGTATTGAATCCGCCATTGTCAGTAGTAGTTCAACCTATGGAAAAGATAGGTGAAACGACAGCAAAATTATTGCTTAAAAGAATGAGTGGGGATAATAGCAATTTCCCATCAATAAATAGATTGAAATCAGATTTAATTGTTACTAAATCTATTGGAAAAGCTAAGTGAAAATACGTGTGTAAGAAATTACACATGATTTTTAAATAAAAAACAAAACGTTTCGCTATAGTGGAAAGTTAATAGGCGAAACAATTAGGAGGAGCTAATATGTTAAAAGGAATTTCGAAAATATTATCACCAGAGCTTTTGAAAATTTTAATGGAAATGGGTCATACAGATGAAATTGTGATTTCTGACGGAAATTTTCCGGCTGGAACATATTCTCAAAGGTTAGCTAGATTAGATGGACACAATGTTCCAGAAGTTCTGGAGGCTATATTAAAATTATTCCCTCTTGATACTTATGTTGAAAAACCAGTGGCATTGATGGAAGTTGTAAAAGGTGATCCTATAGTTCCTACAATTTGGGAGGAATATAGAAAAATAGTTAAGAATGGTCATGATGATTTTACAGATTTTGAATATATGGATAAATGGGATTTTTATGAAAGATCTAAAAAAGCATATGCGGTTGTAGTTACCGGCGAATCAGCATTATATGCAAATATTTTAATTAAAAAAGGCGTTGTAACTGAGTAAAGTTAATAGAATTAGAAATATTAATCTATAAAGAGGTGAAACGATGGAAAAGTTGTTATTAGGAATAGATATTGGAACATCAGCTTGTAAAGTTGCAATATTTGATTTAGATGGACATGTAGTATCACAATCTAATAAGGCATACTCAGTGTATTATCCAGAAAAGGATTTTGTAGAACAAGATGCTGAAGAATGGTGGAATGCTGTGTGTGATGCAACAAAGGAATGCATTGAACAGAGTCATATTAATCCAGAACAAATAAAAGGTATTGGAATAGATGGACAAGGTTGGGCTGCACTCCCTGTGGATGTTGAAGGTAAACCTCTTCATAATGCAATGATCTGGATGGATAGAAGATCTACAAAACAATGTGAGGAAGTTATAAAAAAAATAGGAGAAGACAAAATATTCGAAGTGAGTGGTAATTCATTTGATGCCACATACACAACTCCTAAGATTTTATGGCTTAAAGAAAACAAACCTGATGTGTTCATTAAAACTTATAAATTCCTTCAAAGCAATAGTTACATAGCATTCAAATTAACAGGTGCTATGACACAAGATTTATCCCAAGGATATGGACTTCATTGCTTTGATATGAAAACGGGAAAATATGATGCTAAACTATGCGAAGAATTAGGAATACCTATGGAAAAGTTACCAGACATAGTTCCTTGTGATCAAGTTGTTGGAACTGTAAACGATATTGCAGCAAAGCAAACTGGGTTAGCAATTGGAACACCGGTAGTAGCTGGTGGATTAGATGCAGCTTGCGGAACATTAGGAGCTGGAGTTATTGAGTTTGGACAAACGCAGGAGCAAGGTGGACAAGCTGGTGGCATGAGTATTTGTTTAGATAAGCCAATTGGCCATAAAAAATTGATATTAGGATTTCATGTAATTCCGAATGCATGGCTACTCCAAGGAGGAACAGTTGGTGGGGGAAGTCTTAAGTGGTTTAGAAATGAATTTGGAGAATACGAAAAGCATATGGAAGAACAAACTGGAGAAAATTCATTTGATGCACTAGTAAATAAAGCAAAGGGTGTCAATATTGGAGCAGATGGAGTGATATATTTACCATATATGGCAGGTGAGAGATCACCTATATGGGATAAACATGCTAAAGGAGTGTTCTATGGTCTAGGATATGATAAGACAAAGGGACACATAGTACGATCTATATTAGAAGGAACAGCTTATTCATTAGAGCATAATTTACAAACTGCAAAAGAGGTAAATGTTGATGTTGAGGAACTGATTGCTATCGGTGGAGCTGCTAATAGTTTAACTTGGACTCAAATAAAAAGTGATGTAACAGGAAAACGAATTAAAGTTCCAACTTCAGATACAGCGACTACCTTAGGAGCAGCAATATTAGCTGGAGTTGGTACTGGTCTTTATAAGGATTATAGGGAAGCAGTTCAAAGAACTATAAAAATTACTAGAGTGCATGAACCTAATATGGAGGCTCATGAAATATATAAGAGATATTATCCTATATATTTAGAAATATATGAAAATTTGAAAGACACATTCAAAAAAGGCGAGGTGTAGAAATGAAAGCATTAGTTATAACTGGCATTTCAAAGGTAGAATTGCAAGATTTAGAAATACCTAAATATAAGGATGACGAAGTATTGATAAAAGTTAAGTACTGTGGAATTTGCGGATCTGATCTTCCAAGAGCTTTAGATGGAGGCGTACATTCATTTCCTATAGTGGTAGGGCACGAATTCTCTGGACAGATAGTTGAAGTAGGAGAGAAAGTAAAGAACGTTAAGGTTGGCGATAGGGTTACAGCAGGAGCATTACTACCATGTGGAAAATGTGAAGCTTGTCAGCAAGGCAGGCCTGCAATGTGCAGTAATTATGGATTTATAGGCTCTAGGCAAAATGGAGCTATGGCAGAGTATGTAGCAGTTAAATCTCAAAATGTAGTTAAATTACCAGATGAAGTTGATTATAAAGAAGGAGCTATGATTGAGCCATTAACAGTAGCACTACATGGTATTCAAAGAATTAATATTAAAGCAGGAGCAACAGCTTTAGTCTTCGGTGCAGGAACTATAGGTCTTTTAGCACTTCAGTGTTTGAAGGCAGTAGGTGCAGGCAAAGTTTATATGGTAGATGTTGTTGACAAAAAATTAGAATTGGCAAAAAAATTAGGTGCGGATGATGTAATAAATTCAATGAAGGTGGATTTAAATGAGTATTTAACTGAACATGGTAAGCCAGAAGTAGTAGTTGAAAATTCAGGATCACCTATAGCTCAAGCCCAATGTTTAGAGATAGTAAAAAAATGTGGTTCAGTTGTATATATAGGAACTGCAACTAGAGATTTAACTCTTAAACCAGAGACTTTTGAAAAGATATTAAGAGGAGAATTAAATATAACAGGTTCATGGATGTCTTATAGTGCACCTTATCCAGGATATGAATGGACTACAGCAGTTGAATATATTAAAGAAAAGAAAATAGATTTAAAATCAATGATTACAAATGTATATAAATTAGAAGATGGGTTAGCACCATTTGAAATAATGAGAGACAGAGAAGCTTGCGCCACAAAAGTATTGTTTGAGATTTAAAAGTTAATTATATAAGAATAGACAAGCTTAATCAATAGCTGATTAATAGCTATTTTAAGATAAATCATATTAGAAGAATTTATAAAAAATAAACTATAAGAAATAAATTAAAGAGGAGAGATAAATATGAATTTTACACCTATAGACCCAAATAAAGTGCCACAAAGAACATTATATACAGGGGCTAAAATGCCTGGAATAGGAATGGGAACATTCGGTTCAGATCGTTTTTCAGCTGAAGATATTGCAAATGCAGTAAAAGGAGCAGCTAAATTAGGATTTAGGCTTTTTGATGGAGCTAGTGTTTATGGAAATGAAGATTTAATTGGTGAAGTTTATAAGGAAATATTAGCAAGTGGAATCAAAAGAGAAGAATTATTTATAACATCAAAAGTTTGGAATGATCAACATGATAATGTTATAGAATCTTGCAAGAAAACATTAAAAGATCTTCAATTAGATTACTTAGATTGTTATTTTGTACATTGGCCATTCCCTAACTTCCATGCTAAAGGAGTATCAGTAGATTCTCGTGATCCAAATGCAAAACCATATATACATGAAGATTTCATGAAGACATGGAGACAAATGGAACAATTAGTTGAAATGGGACTAGTAAAACATATAGGAACATCTAGTGTAACAATTCCTAAATTAAAATTAATATTAAGAGATGCTAAGATTAAGCCAGCTGTTAATGAAATGGAATTGCACCCATGTTTCCAACAACCAGAATTATATAAATTCTGTAAAGATAATGGTATAGAAGTAATTGGATTCTGCCCAATTGGATCACCAACTCGTCCAGATAGAGATAAAACTGATAGTGATATTGCAGATATTGAAGAACCTACAGTAGTTAAAATCGCAAAAGCGCACAATGTTCACCCAGCAGTAATTTGTGTTAAATGGGGAGTTCAACATGGACATACACCAATTCCATTCTCAATTCACGAAAATGAATACTATAGCAATCTTTTAAGTGCAATTGAAGATCCTTTAACTGATGAAGAAATGAAAGAGCTTGAAGAGGCAGATAAGAATTGTCGTCTAATTAAAGGACAAGTATTCTTATGGGAAGGTGCTAAAAGTTGGGAAGACCTATGGGATCTTGATGGGACAATAACAACTCTTTAAGAATTTATAATGATATATCAGGCACTTATGTTTTTAAGCTGATAGAAATTTACCCATGAGTATATGCTATAAAAATTTCACTAGATCTATGCAAATTATATAAAGTGAAACTAAAATGACCAGCAAAACATAATTGAAAAAAGTATATAGCAAACAGAGGTGAACATTTTGCAAATTTTAAAAACTATAAAAAGAGTGCCTGGTGGATTAATGATGGTTCCATTAATATTAGCTGCTGTAATAAACACTTTTATACCGGATGTAATGAAAATAGGATCGTTTACAACCGCTTTATTTTCAGCGCAAGGATCTGCTACGATAATAGGAATATGTTTATTTTGCTTAGGAACAAATTTTAAAATTAGAGATATTAAAGAGTGCTTTAAAAGAGGAGCTGTATTGCTGGCTGCAAAAGTTTTATCTGGAGCCATTATTGGAATTACATTAAATGCATATTTCGGATTTGATGGTATTCTAGGCATATCTACAATTGCAATTGTTGGAGCTGCTACTAATAGCAATAATAATTTGTATTTAACTCTAGTAAGTGAGTATGGTGATGAAAAAGATTTAGCCGCTCAGAATATACTAAATTTTAATACAGGAGCTTTTTTTACCCTTATAATTTTAGGGATAGGTGGCAAGGCTAATATATCGATAATTAGTTTTATTAGTGTAATGGGACCATTTTTAGTTGGAATGTTAATTGGAAATATAGATGAAGAGACAGGGGCGTTTTTTAAACCAGGAATAACTATGATAATTCCTTTAATGGGCTTTTGTATAGGCGCTTCTATAAACTTACAAAACGTTGTAAAAGCTGGACTAGGTGGAGTTTTACTTGGACTAATTGTTCTTATAGGAACAGGAATACCTTTGGTGGTGATTGATAAGGTTATAAATAAAAGACCAGGATATGCAGGGGCTGCGCTATCTAGTGTTGCAGGTAATGCTATAGCAACGCCTTCGGCATTAGCGTTACTAGATAATAGATTTCAGATTTATGTTGAATCTGCAACTACTCAAATCGCTGCTGCAGTAATAATTACTATAATATTAACTCCGCTATTTACAATGTATGTAAATAAAAACTGGAGGTGAAAATTTCTATAATATTATGTAATTACATATTGTAAATGATACCATAATGTGATATCATTATATAAAATAACGGTTAGATGTTAATTGAATAAAAAAAGCTAAACGTTTAGCGAGAAAAAATAATAGGAAGTGGTGAAGTATAAAATGGATGAATTATTAAGAATGGAAAATATAGAAAAATCATTTCCAGGAGTTAAAGCTTTATCAGGAGTTAATTTGTTATTAAAAAAAGGAGAACTTAATGCTTTAGTTGGAGAAAATGGAGCAGGAAAGTCAACATTAATGAAAATATTAGCAGGGGTTCATCAAAAAGATGCTGGAAAGGTATTTATAGAAGGCCAGGAAATACAAGAACTAAATCCTGATATATCCTTAAAACTGGGTGTAAGTATAGTGTACCAAGAATTTAATCTATTTAAGGATTTAACTGTCGCGGAAAATTTATTTATTAAACGTGAAAAAATGAACAAAAGCTTGAAATTTATAATTGATGATAAAAGTCAAAAAGAAAGAGCTATAGAATTGCTAGATAGTTTAAACCTTAAAATCAACCCTGATGAAAAGGTTTCAAATTTAAGTGTGGCTGAGCAACAAATGGTGGAAATAGCAAAATCGCTACTAGTAAATTGTAAGATTTTAGTCATGGATGAGCCAACAGCTGCCTTAACAGAAAGCGAGACAGAAAACTTATTTAGAGTAATAGAAGAACTTAAAGAAAAAGGTGTAGGAATTATATATATATCACATAGATTAGAGGAACTAGAAAGAATATGTGATACGGTAACAATATTGAGAGATGGAAATTTTATAAAGACATGTGCTTACAAAGACATAACGATGAAAGACATGATAGCATCAATGGTTGGACGGGATATGAGCAACAAATTTCCCACAGCAAAATATGAGGCATCTGATAAAAAAGAAGTTATCTTAGAAATTAAAAAAGTTAAACAAGGAAAGAAGCTTGATATAGAAAATGTAAACTTATACAAAAATGAAATTTTAGGTTTCTATGGCTTAATGGGATCTGGAAGAACAGAGTTAGCCAGAATTTTATTTGGAGCGGATAAAGCTGAGGTTGTAGAATTTAAAATAGAAGGAAAAGATATAAAGGTAAGATCAACACATGATGCTATGAGTCAAGGAATAGCATACCTAACAGAAGATAGAAAAAAAGATGGACTAGCTTTAGGTCAATCGGTAGAATATAATATCAATTTATCTAATCTAGAGAAAATCAGTAAATTTAAAGTTGTAAATGATAAAAAAGCTAGAGAAAATGCTGAATCTTATATAAAAGGTCTTAGAATAAAAACACCAAGTATGAATCAATTAGCTAAAAATTTAAGTGGTGGTAATCAACAAAAAATAATAATAGGAAAATGGCTAAGTAGAAACCCTAAAATATTAATATTTGATGAGCCAACTAGAGGAATAGATGTCGGTGCAAAATACGAAGTATATGAATTGATGCAAAGGCTTGTAGAAGGCGGAATAGGTGTAATAATGATATCATCAGAACTACCAGAAATTATTGGGGTTAGCGATAGAGTTATTATTTTCAGAGAAGGAAGTGTTGCAGGAGAGTTAGAGAAAAAAGATTATTCAGAAGAAAATATACTTTCTTATGCAATAAGTTAAAGTTTTGGAGGTATGGAGATGGAAAAAGTAGTTGTAAATTCAAAAGAAAAAACTGTAGATTTAAAATATTTAATAAAAAATTCAGGGATTCTTATCGGACTCTTATTAATGGGAATAGTATTCACAATATTAAGTGAAAATTTTTTAACTGTTAATAATTTACTTACAATAGCATTGCAGACATCGGTAATAGGTGTTTTAGCAATAGCAGAAACATATGCGATTATAACTTCGGGAATAGATTTGTCTGTTGGATCAGTGTTGGCGGTTTCAGGTGTTGTTTCAGGTAAACTTATGGTTTATGGAGTTCCAGTACCGATTTCTATACTAGCAGGTCTTGCTGTAGGAACTCTATGTGGTTTATTGACAGGATTAGCAATAACAAAGCTTGAAATTGCACCATTTATAGCAACCCTAGGAATGATGAGTATTGCAAGAGGTGCAGCATATATTATCACAGGTGCGCTACCTGTATCAGGATTACCAGAAAGCTTTTATGTAATTGGTGGAGGTAAAGTGCTAGGAATACCAGTAGCAGTACTTATTATGTTTGCTCTTGCATTTATATTCGGATTTATTTTAAGAAAAACTACTTTTGGAAGATATGTATATTGTTTAGGAAGTAATGAAGATGCAGCACAACTTTCAGGAATTAATGTTGATAGAACTAAAATTGGCGTTTATATGATTTCAGGGCTATTAGCAGCTGCAGCAGGAATAATATTAGCATCTAGATTAGTATCAGCTCAAGCTACTGCTGGACTTAGCTATGAAATGGATGGAATATCAGCAGCAATAGTTGGTGGATGTAGTCCTTTAGGTGGTGTAGGTAAAATAAGAGAAACAATAATTGGAGCTTTTGTAATAGGAGTTTTAAGAAATGGCCTAAATCTATTAAGTGTTAGTGCATTCTGGCAACAAGTAGCAATCGGTCTTGTAATTATATTTGCAGTTGCATTAGATACTTATAGAAGAAAGAAAACAGCTAAAATAATGTAAGAGAAGTAAACGATATTATTAAAATTTTATTATATAACTGATGCAATAATGAAACAAAAAATGATATGAATAAGTATTTACTAAAGCATTATTATATCAAGATAAATAAAATTTTATAAATATAAAAATACTAAACACTATATTTTAAATAATTGAACAAATCAAGAAGGATGAAGGGAGAATTATTATGAAATTAAGAACTAAAAAATTAGCTTTAATTCTTGCATTAGCAATGGTTTCAAGTGTTGCTGTAATGGGGTGCGGAAGAGGTACATCATCAAATCAAGCAAGTAATGGTGGTAGTAGTAATGGGGGAAATAAGAAAATAACAGTAGTAGTTAAGACTGTAGAATCACCATATTGGCAAACGGTTAAAAAAGGAGCAGAAGAGGCAGCTAAAAAATATGGAGCTAGCATAGATTTTGTGGGAGCACCAGGTGGAGAATCTGATATTAATGGACAAGTTACTCTCGTTGAAAATGCAGTAAGCCAAAAACCAGATGGTGTTGTATTGGCAGCTTCAGATTCAAAGGCAGTAGCGCCAGCAGCACAAAAATTAATAGATGCTAAAATTCCATTAGCTTTAATAGATTCAGCTTGTGATGTTAAAGATTATTTATCATATGCAACAACAGATAACGAACAAGCTTCTTATCAAGTTGGTAAAAAACTTGGAGAATTAACTGGAGGAAAAGGAAAAGTTGCAATAGTAAGTTTTAGTCCAGGAGCCGGATCAGCAATAGCAAGAGAAAAAGGATTTAAAAAAGCTATTGGCGAATTCTCAGGTATGGAAATTGTTCAAACAGTATATTGCGATAGTGATAAGGCTAAAGCATTGACACTTACTCAAGATATAATAACAGCACATCCAGATATAACAGCAATATATGGAGCTAATGAACAATCACTAGTTGGTGTTGCAAGAGGAGTTAAAGAAACAAATTCAAAAGCTATTGTAGTTGGATTTGATTCATCAGATGATGTTATTCCTTTACTACAAGATAAGACTATAAAAGCTACAGCTGTTCAAAAACCATATACAATGGGATATGATGCAGTAGAAAATATTATGAAAAGCTTAAATGGAGAAAAAATTGAAAAAAATGTTGATACAGGTTGTGTTATTGTAACACCAGAAAACTTTAATGATGATGAATCACAAAAAGTTTTATATCCATTAAAGTAGTATTGAATCGATAAATAAAATATATTTTAAAGGTCATTGTAGCGAAATTAAGAAAAATATTTTGAAATCTAGTTTAGTGAAATACAAAAAAGATATTTAAAATAGTCTGTGAGTAACTCATGATAATAAAGATATAAACGCAAAGTTTTATCAAACTTCAAGTGCTCACAGACTATAAATTTACTATTCGCATCTAAATCAAATAAATATGAAATTTAAATTTATAAGAATAACCTTGCATTAAAACTGTTTTTTAGGAAATCACAGATAAATTATAATGTTATTACCGATAACAATTTTAACAGATTGTGAGGAGCGTTGATTCAAATGTATAAGATATTTAAAGCAAAATTAGAGAATTACCCTATTAAAAGAAAAATAGGGATAGGATTCTCATTGATTATTGCACTAACAATTCTTTGCGTCATCACAACATTGATAAGTTTAAGAAGTGTAGCAAATAAAACTAACACTTTATATAATGGACCATATAATGTTACTAACATGATATGGGATATGAGAAATGACTTTATGATAATGGATAAAAATATGTATGAGGCTATGTTAGAAACAGATCCGCAAAAGATAAAAGATAATGTGGCAAATGCGAATGATGAAGCTGAAAAAATTGAAGAAAAAGTAGAGAGTCTCAGAAATTTGTTTTCTGAGCAAAAGAAGTTAATCGATTCATTTGAAGTATATATGAGTGCCTCACAAGCATATAGGGATAAGATAAGTGAAGCTCTTCTAGAAAAAAACAATAATCAGGCAATAAGCATGATGAAAGGTACATACAAACAAAATATTGATGGTGCTTTAGATTGCTTAACTAATATTTCAAAGATTTCAGAGGAAACAGCAAGCGAATTTGTTAGTCAAACGAACCAATATAAAAATGTGGTTTTCATAATAGATATATTAATGATAATATTCATACTTGGAACAGCAATTTTAGTAGCTAAAATAATGCAAGAAATTATAATTAAAGGTATATATCATGTTATGAAGATATCCGCGGATATATCTCAAGGAAATCTCAAAGATGATGATACTTTTGTGTCAGAAGATGAACTTGGAATTATGGTTAAAAACTTAAATGAAACTGTGAAAACACTAAAATCATATATAATAGATTTATCTTCGATCTTAGAAAATATATCAGATGGAAAATTAGATATTGATATTGAAATGGAATATAAGGGTGATTTTATACCAATGAGAGATTCATTAGAAAAAATTATTTATAAGTTAAATGATATTTTTAACAATATCAATACTGCTGTCAATTTGGTTGCAAGTACTTCTATGAGCATTGCATTAACGACTCAAACTCTTTCAGAAGGGTCTATAGAACAAGCCAATGTTATAGAAAAATTAGCTTTTAGCTTTAATGAAATATTAGATAAAGCAAGAAAAAATGAACAAAATGCAGAGCAAGCAAATAATTTTTCTAGTACGACTAAAGAGATAGTGGCTGAAGGTAGTAAGAGAATGAATACACTAATGAGGTCAATGGAAGAAGTGAATAAATCATCTAGAGAAATAGCTAATATAATAAATACTATTGAGGATATTTCAAAACAAACAAATCTTCTTGCATTAAATGCCGCGATAGAAGCCGCAAGAGCAGGTGAAGCAGGTAAAGGTTTTGCGGTTGTTGCAAATGAAGTTAAGATATTAGCAGAAAAATCTTCAGAAGCAGTTAAAAATACAACTCAAATAATTGGAAAATCCATAAAGGCGGTAGATGAAGAAACTAGTTTAGCGCAAGAAACCGTTGAATCATTACAAAATATAGTCACCAATATTGAACAAACAACCAATTTAGTTAAAGAAATTTCAATATCTTCTGAGAATCAAACCTTAGAAATAAGTGAGATTACTAGTGGGTTAGACAGAATATCTACTGTAGTTCAGATGAATTCAAATACATCTCAAAAAGTTGCAGCAGAAATCCAAGAGTTAGCATCTCAATCACAACTATTAAAAGAGCAATTGGATAGATTTAGTTTAAAGAATTAGAAATAGAAAGATGTTTTTAATAATCATAATTTTATTGCAAGAAAGATAAATTTATACATAAAAAATACATTTTCAATATTTATGAAAGATATTAAATTAGACTTGAAGGCAGTAAGTTTTTGATATATAATGAAAAAAACATATAATTTACCATTAAAGCTAAACGTTTCGCTTTGAAGAAGTGTAATAAGAAAAAACGCTTAGAAACTTAAAGCTCATTATGTAATTCTTAAATGTAAATTAGAAATATTAATATAAAAAATTGTACATATTCAAATTAAGAGGAGGAGTAAAAATGATATTATCAACTAGAGAAATGTTAAAAAAAGCACAAAAGGATGGGTATGCAGTACCTGCTTTTAATATTCATAATTTAGAGACACTACAAGTTGTAGTAGAAACAGCACACGAAATGAGATCTCCTGTAATTATAGCTGGAACACCTTCAACAATTACAGATTATGCAGGGCCAGATTATATAAAAGCTATGGCAGAAGTTGCAGCAGGGAAATATGACATTCCAATAGCTATTCATTTAGACCATTTTGAAGATGTCAATGAAATTAAAAAAGACATAGATATTGGCTTTAGATCATGTATGATTGATGCTTCAAAACATGAATTTGAAGAAAATATTGCTATTGTAAAAGAGGTAGTAGACTATGCTCATAAATTTGATACAACTGTTGAAGCTGAACTAGGAAAATTAGGCGGAAGAGAAGATGATTTAGTCGTAGATGAGAAAGATACTATGTATACAAATCCTGATGATGCAGCGAAGTTTGTAGAGAGAACTGGAGTAGATTCTTTGGCTGTTGCAATAGGAACAGCACATGGATTATACAAAGGAGAAGCAAAACTTGATTTTGAAAGGTTAAAGGAAATCAGAAATAAAGTAAGTGTTCCACTAGTACTTCATGGAGCATCTGATGTACCGGACGAGCTTGTTAAAAAAGCTATTTCACTTGGAATATGCAAAGTAAATGTTGCTACAGACTTAAAGATTCCATTTTCAAGTGCTGTGAAAGAGTTTTTTGAGGTACACCCAGAGGAAAGTGATCCAAGAAAATATATGACTCCAGGCAAAGAAGCTATGAAAAAGATAGTGAAGCATAAGATTGAAGTTTGTGGTAGCGCAAATAGATATTAATTTCTGTTTTATAAGAAATAGAAAATTAATACAAGATGGAGGAGAAAAAAGATGATATTAGTTATAAACCTTAATGCCTCTGTAGATAAGAGATATGAAATAGATGATATAAAAAAAGGACAAGTAATGAGGGCAAGGTATGTAGAAAATACACCAGGAGGAAAGGGCTTACATGTAGCTAATGTAGCAACTATCTTAAAAGAAGATTGTATAGCAACAGGTTTACTTGGAGGTAAATCTGGTGAATTTATAGAAGAAAGTCTTAAGAAATATGGAATAAAACAAGATTTTGTAAAAATAAGTGGAGAAACGAGATCTTGTTTAGCATTTATTACTGATGATAATGTTCAGACAGAAATACTCGAACCAGGACCAGAAGTAAGTGAAATTGAACAACAAAATTTCTTAGATAAATATATAGACTTGATTGAGAAAGCTAGTGTTGTTGTAGCCTCTGGAAGTGTTCCTAAAAATGTGCCTAAGATTTTCTATAGGAAATTAGTGGAGATGGCCAATTCTCAAGGCAAGAAATTTTTATTAGATACAAGTGGTGAGCTTTTAAGAGAAGGTATTGAAGGCAAACCATACTTTATTAAACCTAATAAGGATGAAATAGAAGCACTAACAGGAAGAAGCATTAGGTCTGTAGAAGATGCTATAAGAGAAATAAAGGAATTCCAATCTAAAGGAATATCACTTGTAGCTATATCTTTAGGAAAAGACGGTTCAATAGCTGGATTTGAAGGAAAGTATTATAAAGTAAATGTGCCAAAGATTGAGACTGTAAACCCTGTAGGTTCAGGCGACTCTTATGTTGCAGGAATAGCAGTAGCACTGCAAAGAAAATATGATATCAAAGATACTTTGAAATTTGCTTCAGCTTGCGGAACAGCAAATGCTATGGAAAAAGAAACAGGATTTGTAAGTGAATCTATAGTAAACGAACTTTTTAATAAGGTAACAGTTGAAGAAATTTAGATAAGTCCTACGTATGATATCCCCCTTAAGTTAATATATATATGTGAGAGTTAGGGAGACTTAAGAACCTAACTCTCATAATTTTTATTAAATATATATATTGCAAAAATAATTCTTCATCATAATTCTAAAAATATTGTAAGAATTTTAGCTGTAATTGTGAATTGCAACATATATATATCATAAATTTAATATCTATGAAAGGATGATTTATATGATTTACTCGATAGAAAATTCAAAAATAAAAATCACAGCAAGTACCCATGGTGCAGAGTTACATTCGATAACAGGACAAAAAGAAGGTACAGAATATCTTTGGAACGGAGATGCGAAGTATTGGAAATATCACGCACCACATTTGTTTCCTATAGTTGGAAAGGTGGTGGATTCTAAATTTAAAGTTGATGGAATTCAATATGAAATGCCCGCACATGGACTTGCTAGAATATCTGAATTTACCTTATTAATAGAAAGTAATAATTCACTAACTTTTGGATTAAATTACTCAGAGGACACATTAAAGATATATCCTTATAGGTTTTCTTTATTTGTAACATATACATTAGAAGAAAATTCTATTATAGTCACATATAAAGTAATAAATTTAGATGATAGGGATATAGTATTCTCAATTGGCGCTCATCCAGCATTTATGTGTCCTATAGAGAAAGGTGAAGAATTAGAGGAGTGTTATCTACAATTCAATAAAAAAGAGACAAGTTCTATTATTGAGATAACTAAGGATACATATCTTTCTCGTAAAAGGACAGAATGTCTTAGAGATACTCATACATTACCACTTTCTAGAGAACTCTTTAAAGATGGAGTATTAGTATTTGATGATCTAAAATCTGATAAGATATCATTGAAATCAAAAAATCATGATAAGTCTTTAAGTATAGAATTTAAAGGATTTCCAGACTTAGGTATTTGGGCACCTGAAACTGGTGCACCATTTCTATGTATAGAACCATGGTTTGGGCATGCTGATTATGAAGATTTTGCAGGTGAATTTAGTGATAAAGAGGGTACGATATCCCTATCAACTGATAAGGTATTTGAGTGTAGTTATAAGATATCTATTGAGGAATAGCATAAATTTAAGTCAATTCCTATAGAGATAATATTTAAGGCAATAAACATCGATAAAATGATCTGACCCCAAAAAGTTAGACAAATTTAACTAAGCTATCATGAAGGATTGAATTCTGTATTGAACAGGACTCAGTCCTTTTAGTTTGTTCTTAATTCTTCTATTATTATAGTAACCAATATATTCTTCAAGTTCTGCCTTAAAGTGTTCTAAAGAGTCAAACTGTTGAAAATAGAATAACTCCGACTTTAACAATCCAAAGAAATTTTCCATCACAGAGTTATCATAACATTTTCCTTTACGAGACATACTTTGAACTATTCCTCTCTTTTTTAACATTGTTTGATAGAGTTTCATTTTATATTGCCAACCTTGATCCGAATGAAACACAAGTTTACT